>NZ_JAVRBS010000070.1:0-1855 GCF_034531155.1 Nostoc sp. ChiVER01
CACGGATATCATCCTTAGCCAACTTCATCAAAGGGGAGTAAATGGCATTGTACATATCGCGTGCCATATTCACCGCACCTTCAAAACCCATATAAGGGCCATTATGGTAGCCATGACCATTCACATAAGGCAAATGCAACTTCTTCACCAAAGCACCCACCCTCGGTCCAGTCAACACCAAATCAGGCTTAACCATCTCCAGCACCTCAAAGAACTCCAGTTCATTGCCATCATCAATATAGATAGTACCCTCTTCACCTCTGGCAATCACCTTCTCAAAATCCTCTTGGTGTCCAAACTTCGACGACATCGCCACCACTTTCATTCCCAAATCGTCCTCCAGCGCCTTTGTCCAGTGCCATAAACGAGGGCCACCAGTCCAAATACAGACCTTTTTCCCAGTCAAGCGCTCCTTATACCAAGCTAACTTCGACTCATATTTTGCCACCTCTTCTGCAATCACAGCTTCGGCTCTATCCTCAATCCCAAAGAAAGCACCGATTTTGCGTAACCCTTCCTTAGCATAGTCAAAGCCCCAAGTATCCACATCGATCCGGGGAATGCCGTATTTTTTCTTCAACTCATTGGCAATATATCCAGCAGAACGGGCACAGTTAGTCACATTCAACTGCGCTCTGTGCATTCCACGCAATGAGTCATAAGTCCCATTCCCAGTAAAATGGGCAATAATTTGCACACCCATTTTTTCCATATACTTTTCAAGGACAAAGGTATCTCCTTGAATGTTGTAGTCACCAATCACATTAATCGTGTATGGGCTGGTAATTTCTGGCTCATAAGTTCCTACCTTGTCAGTCATCCACCCCATATTGAATACGTGGTGTCCTTTGGATTGACTCACCCCAGCAAAACCGGGACACTCCACAGTGAAGATATCAACATCACCGAGTTCTTTTTCTACTTCTTTAACTACAGGCTTAATATCATCGCCAATTAAAGCAGTAGAGCAGGTGGTGTAGACCATCATCCGTTTGATGTCAGGAAATTCCGCAAAGGCTTCCAGCATCGCTTTTTTCAGCAGCTTTTCACCACCGAAGACAACGTGCTGTTCCTTCATGTCCGATGACCAGACATATTTGAGTTGGAAGTTGCCATTGTCGCTGGGATAGCGTTTGGTGTGCCATGTATCATAGGCACAGCCTACAGGCCCATGTATCAACTGGATAGTGTCTTTGAGAACACCACCAATTACTAGCTTTGCACCACAATAGCTGCATCCGCGTTCAGATAATGAGCCGGGAATGGTTTCGACGTGGGCGCTAGGGAGAAACTGGGTTGTATCTTCTCCTTTCTCTTTAATATATATGTGCTTCTCCCGTTCGGGAATAGTTTCGTCGCACTTAAACAACTTCATTGGCATGGCTGATTGCTCCAGTTGCAATTGTTAAGAAGACAGACTCTTCTAATATGTAAGTTTTGTCAGAAACTTGTTGGAGTTCCTTGATTTCAAAATCCTATCAACCTTTGTAATTAATAATAGTAAAACTGATAACAATAACGCAAATTAATATTGCAAAATAATCAGAAACCTAGTTTATAATAGACAGTTCTGTATAGATTTCAAGTCATCCAAATTATTCTATATAGAAGATTTTGATTCAAGAGAGTAGACAGACTATTTTAACTGGAAGTGAAGAGATAAATGATTTAATTTCTGTCCTCAATATAGATATCTCTCCAAAGAGAAATCGACGATATTTTCTCAACTTTCAACAATAGAATAACGCAATTATCGGCTTTGAGGCTCTTTCGCTGATGACTAATTGTAACCACGAATACTCTTTGTAAATTAATTGTTCAGCGCAAGTAAATTGGCCAGTTGTATGATATTCTT
>NZ_JAVRBS010000071.1:0-1678 GCF_034531155.1 Nostoc sp. ChiVER01
CGGAGAATTTAAGAAGCCAAATTGTGACGCAAGGGGTGCAGCGATCGCCAAATCGAGCTATGCTGCGGGCAGTTGGTTTTAAAGATGAAGATTTCAATAAAGCCATTGTAGGTATTGCCAATGGCTACAGTACAATCACTCCCTGTAACATGGGGATAAATCAACTGGCGCTCAGAGCAGAAGTTAGTATAAAATCTGCCGGGGCAATGCCGCAAGTATTCGGCACAATTACCATTAGTGATGGGATTTCGATGGGAACTGAAGGGATGAAATATTCCCTAGTATCACGAGAAGTCATTGCCGATTCCATTGAAACCGCCTGTACCGGACAAAGTATGGATGGTGTACTAGCCATTGGTGGCTGTGATAAAAATATGCCAGGGGCAATGCTAGCCATCGCCCGGATGAATATCCCGGCAATATTCGTTTACGGTGGCACAATTAAACCCGGTCACTACAACGGGCGCGATTTAACCGTTGTCAGTTCTTTTGAAGCCGTTGGTCAATACAGTGCGGGAAAAATTGACGAAAAGGAATTATTAGAAGTTGAAAGTCGCGCTTGTCCTGGTGCTGGTTCCTGTGGGGGAATGTTCACAGCTAACACCATGTCTTCAGCATTTGAAGCACTGGGGATGAGTTTGCCCTATTCTTCGACAATGGCAGCCGAAGATGCCGAAAAAGCCGACAGTACCGAAAAATCAGCTTATGTGTTAGTCGAAGCCATCCGCAAACAAATCTTACCCCGGCAAATTATCACCCGCAAATCTATAGAGAATGCCATTTCTGTAATTATGGCGGTGGGTGGTTCGACCAATGCAGTATTGCATTTCTTAGCGATCGCCCGCGCTGCTGATGTAGAGTTAACCCTGGATGACTTTGAAACCATCCGCGCCCGTGTTCCGGTTTTGTGTGATTTAAAACCAAGCGGTAAATATGTAGCTACAGATTTGCACAAAGCTGGTGGCATTCCCCAAGTCATGAAAATGCTACTTGTGCATGATTTATTACATGGTGATAGCCTCACCATCACTGGTCAAACAATCGCAGAGATATTAGCAGATATCCCAGAAGAACCATCCGCCAATCAAGATGTGATTCGGACTTGGAATAACCCGATGTATTCTCAAGGACACTTAGCTATTCTTAGAGGTAATCTGGCAACGGAGGGAGCTGTCGCCAAAATTACCGGGGTGAAAAAGCCAGTGATTACTGGCCCCGCGCGGGTATTTGAATCGGAAGAAGCTTCTTTAAATGCAATTTTGGCAGGTAAGATTCAAGCTGGTGATATTCTCGTCATCCGTTATGAAGGGCCAAAGGGCGGGCCTGGGATGCGGGAAATGTTGGCTCCCACCTCAGCAATTATTGGTGCTGGTTTGGGTGATGCTGTGGGATTAATTACTGATGGACGCTTTTCTGGCGGTACTTACGGGATGGTGGTTGGTCATGTTGCACCAGAAGCAGCAGTGGGTGGTGCGATCGCGCTTGTAGAAGAAGGCGATAGTATTACTATTGATGCACCTGCTCGTTTGTTGCAGTTAAATGTATCGGAAGAAGAATTAGCTCGTCGTCGTGCCAACTGGCAACCCCCTGCTCCGCGTTACACTAAAGGCGTGTTGGCGAAATATGCCAAATTGGTATCTTCTAGCAGTATTGGTGCTGTGACAGATTTGGATTTGTT
>NZ_JAVRBS010000072.1:0-1512 GCF_034531155.1 Nostoc sp. ChiVER01
TACCTTACCGTTAGGTGTCAAGGGTAATGCCTCTAGCATCACAAAAGCTGCTGGCACCATGTAATTTGGTAGCTGTGTTTTTAAGAAATCCAGCAGTTCATTTGTAAAATTCGTTTGATCTTTCTTAGGAACAAGATAAGCAAGCAAACGCTTAGAACCACCCACATCCTCACTAGCAACCACCACAACTTCCCGCACCCCTTGGTATTGACCTAAAACCGCCTCAACTTCTCCCAATTCAATGCGGAAACCACGAATCTTCACCTGAGAGTCAATGCGCCCCAAATACTCAATCGTCCCATCAGTCGCATAGCGAGCTTTATCCCCTGTTTTATACAGGCGAGGACTACTAGCAGCCATCTCATCCTCAAATGGATTGGCAATAAACTTCTCAAGAGTCAAATCTGCTCTATGCAAATAACCCTTTGCCAATCCCACCCCACCAATATGCAATTCACCTGGTACACCCACAGGCACGGGTTGGAGATATTTATCTAATATATGAATTTGCGTATTGGCTATTGGTCTGCCAATCGGCACCACCCTCTGCTGGCTATTTCGCTGACAATGCCACCAAGTGACATCAATCGCTGCTTCCGTCGGGCCGTAAAGGTTGTATAACTGTGCCTCAACACGCTCAAAAAATCTTTCCTGAAGTTCTAACGATAAAGCCTCACCACTACAAATCACCCGTTTGAGGCTGTGACATTTGCCTAATTCTGGCTCACTCAGAAATACTTGCAGCATTGAAGGGACAAAGTGAACTGTGGTAATCTCCTCTGTGGCAATGAGTTCTACTAAGTAAGCACTATCTCTATGACCGTCGGGTTTGGCAAAAACTAAACTTGCTCCTGTGATCAGCGACCAGAAGAATTCCCACACTGAAACATCAAAGCTAAAGGGTGTTTTTTGCAAAACTCGCTCTGATGATGTTAGTTGCAAAGCATCTTGCATCCACAACAAGCGATTGCATAGGGCTTGATGAATGTTGATTGCTCCTTTGGGTTTACCTGTGGAGCCGGAGGTGTAAATTACATAAACTACATCATCTGGGCTGACATTGGTGTTGAGGTTTTGGGAATTTTGTTGAGCGATTTGCTGCCAGTCGCTGTCTAAGCAAATGATTTGTGTTTGATGTTGGCTGAGTTTTTCGACTAAATGCTGTTGTGTTAATAAGACTGGGGAATTGATTTCTTCTATGATCAAAGCCAGTCGTTGTTGGGGATAGTTTGGGTCTAGTGGTACGTAAGCGCAGCCTGCTTTGAGGATGCCCAATATTCCGACTATCATTAACAGTGAGCGTTCTGCACAGATGCCTACTAGTGTTTGTGGTTTGATTCCTTGTTTTTGCAAGTGGTGGGCTAGTTGATTAGCTCTGATGTTTAATTGTCGATATGTGAGTTTTTCCTTGCCATACTCTACTGCTACTGCATCGGGTGTACGCTCTACTTGCGCTTCAAATAACTCATGTAGGCAACTGTTTGGGTATTCTACTTTTGTGTTGTTCCATTC
>NZ_JAVRBS010000073.1:0-1269 GCF_034531155.1 Nostoc sp. ChiVER01
CTAGTGGTTTGTCTCATAAGTTCTGCTGGGTTAGAATTGAAACAGAGAGTTGAGCGATCGCAGATCAGAAGAGTATGCCAAAAAAGCACATAGTAAAGCTAACACAAGAACAGCATCAACAATTAGTTGAAATAGTGAAAAAAGGAAAAGCAACGGCGCGAATGATTCGTCGGGCGCACACTTTACTCATGGCTTCGTCAGGTGAAACAGATGAAGCGATCGCCAAAATTTTACACATAAGTGTAGCCACAGTGGAAAGGACGCGGAAACAGTTTGTCCAAGAAAATTTGAAAAATACTATAAGCGAGCGTAAGCGTCCTGGAAAACCACGTAAGCTAACGGTCAGTGCAGAGGCATTTTTGATTGCTACCACTTGCAGCCAGCCACCAACAGGACACCAACGATGGACATTACAATTGTTAGCTGACAAGCTAATTAGTCTAGAAATGGTAGATAGTATCAGTGCCGATACAGTAGGACGCACATTAAAAAAAACTTGACTTTTGCCTTGGCTGAAAGAACAATGGTGTATCCCACAAGTAAGTGCAGAATTTGTCTGCTGTATGGAAGATGTACTAGATTTATATGCTCAACCAATTGACCTAAAACGTCCATTGGTGTGCTTCGATGAAAGATTGTGCCAATTAATTGGGGATGTTCATCAACCGATACCACCAACACCAAAAACAGAAGATAAACCCGGAATAGTGGAAAAAGTTGATTATGAATATGAACGCAATGGCAGTTGTAATCTATTTGCTTTTTTAGCCCCATATTTAGCATGGAGACATAATTATTGTTACTCCCCGAAGAACTAAAGTTGATTTTGCTTATTGTATGAAAGATTTGGTTGATATTCATTTTCCAGATGCGGAAATAATTCGATTAGTAATGGACAACTTAAATACGCATACAATCAGTGCTTTATATCAAGCATTTACCCCAGAAGAAGCAAGGCGAATCGCCAAAAAATTAGAGATTCATCACACACCAAAACATGGCAGTTGGTGAGCCAGTGCGTTGGGCGGGTTCCCCGACTTGAAGCAACTGGCGAACCCGAAGGGTTAAACATGGTTGAAGTACTTGTGCGCCAATGTCTTCAACGAAGAATACCCGATACCAAAACTTTAGAAAAAGAGATTTCAAGTTGGGAATGTGAACGTAATATAAATAAAGTTTGTGTGGATTGGCGCTTTCGTACAGAAGACGCTAGAGTTAAGCTTTCAAAGATTTACCCAACCCAGCAGAATTAATGCGACAGACCACTAG
>NZ_JAVRBS010000074.1:0-1200 GCF_034531155.1 Nostoc sp. ChiVER01
AAACAAGTCGGTATTGTACTCAAAAGTCGCTTTTAGTCCTGAATTTACCTCTTCTACAAACAAAGTCAAATCAAACTTCGCTGTACTGCTGTCACTTTCAAGAACATTCCAGTCTAAACCTTGTAACTCTAGCTCTGAATGTGGCGCATTTTGCAGCACAAACATCACTTGAAATAGAGGTGTGTGGCTTAAAGAGCGTTGTGGCTGCAATTTTTCCACCAGCAACTCAAAGGGTAAATCCTGGTGTGCATAAGCTTCTAAAGCAACCTCACGCACTTGAGTTAATAACTGCTCAAAAGTCAAATTGCTTTCCAGTTTGGTTCGCAGTACTAGGGTATTAACAAAAAAGCCAATTAACTCTTCTATCTGGGCATGGTTGCGGTTGGCAATTGGCGAACCTACAACAATATCTTCACTGCCACTGTAGCGGGAAAGCAAGGTATTAAATGCTGCCAGCATTGTCATAAACAAGGTACAGCCTTGTTGCTGACTGAAGTTTTGCAGTGCAACTGTCAGTTGTGGAGATATCTGGAAAGTATAGTTAGCACCCCGGAAGGTTTGGATAGCCGGTCTTGGGTAGTCAGTGGGTAATTCTAGGACTGCTGGTACGCCTTGCAGTTGGTTTTGCCAGTAAGCAAGCTGGGAATCGAGTACATCTGCTGTCAGCCACTGGGTCTGCCAAGCTGCAAAGTCTGCGTATTGAATTGGTAATTCAGCCAAAGGTGAAATTTGTCCATTGCAAAAGGCACAATAAAGTGCAGACAGTTCAGATACAAATACACCGATTGACCAACCATCGGAGGCGATGTGGTGGAATGTCAACAGCAGCACATGTTCGTGTTGGTCGAGGCGTAGCAACTTTGCCCGAATCATCCGGTCAGTTTCCAGATTAAAAGGTTGCTGTGCTTCTGTTTGTGCTAGTTGTTTAACAAGAGCTTCTTGTTCTTCACCAGTTAATTCACTGAGGTCAATGATGGGAAATGATATAAGTGTGACTGATGAAATAACTTGTATTACTTGCCCTGCGACTGTCTGAAAATTTGTTCGTAAGACTTCGTGACGGCGCAGTATTTCGTTGAGGCTATCGTGTAGTGCCTGTTGGTTGAGTTGACCCTGCAAGCGAATTGCACCGGGAATATTATAGAAGGGATTGCCTGGTTCTAACTGAGCCAGGAACCATAGCCGTTGTTGAGCAAAAGA
>NZ_JAVRBS010000075.1:0-1051 GCF_034531155.1 Nostoc sp. ChiVER01
CTTTCGCCCTTTGAACTATCGAATGCACATCATTTGTTATTCCTATTGTTGTCGGCTGCTTTTGCACAGCCTTATTGCTTTTGGCTAATATCTGCCCTTGCTGACGATAGAACATAAGATTATCCTCGAATGTAAATTAATTAAATTTTTTGTCAATCTTCTATAATAAAATGCTAGTTCTGCCGTGCTAAACTTTAGTTATTTCTAAATACAAGCAGCAAAATTTAATAATCTGAAAATCCTAGAGCTTTTTAAACAAAAATATCAAGTAAAAGCTGAAAGAAAGTTTTTTAACGCTTATAAATAAGCTTACAGATAAATCTACTAAAAACATATTGATTTTTTTTAATTGCCGACCTATTGAATTAACAGCAATCACAGAGGATTTTATGGGAAAACCAGCAGCTAGAATCACGGATAGAGTACAACATCCTTTGCCACCAGTTCTCACACCAGGTACTACTGGTAGCCCAAATGTCATGATTGGTGGTAAACCTGCTTGGCGAGGTCTTCCTTCTGCTCAGGCAGCAATTGTTAGTGCAGCCAAGGAAGTTGCTGATACATTAGTTAAAACTGCTGAACAAGTAACCAAGGCTGCTAACTTTCCTCCTGCTAAAGCTGCTGCATTTGCTGCGGAACAAGCTACTAAGACAGCTGTTGCAACATCAATGACTAGTTTGATTGCCACTAGTGCTTCTACTGCTGCTGCCACTACTGCTGCATCAGGTTCATTTGGTACTGTGGATCTCCATGCTTGCATGACTCCTTCTCCTATCCCTCCCCACGGAGTAGGCGTAGTAATTGATGCTAGTAGCACTGTATTAATCAATGGTTTACCAGCTTGCTTTGAGGGAAATACAATTCTCGAACCGCTTGGTTCTCCAAATAAAATTATTAGCGGCTGTTCAAGTGTTTTGATTGGAACTGGGTCAGCATCACCTATTTCTGTTGATATTAGTAGCATCGCTACTTCCATGACTAATCAAGCTGCTCAAGCGTCACAAAAAGCGGCACAAGATGTGCAAGAGAAAGCTAAACAAGCATCAGAGGG
>NZ_JAVRBS010000076.1:0-1029 GCF_034531155.1 Nostoc sp. ChiVER01
TTATACCAATTTAATATGAAGCTGCATATAATAGGGGAAAGCAAACTCGGTAAGTTGATATACCCATGAGCCGCCCATTGCAAATTGAGATCGCCGAGAGCGAAGAGGAACTAAAAAAACGCCTACAAACAGCGTCTTCAGGAATCCAAAAAGAAAAGTTACAAATGTTGTGGTGGCTCAAGAGTGGTCAAGTCAACCAACAGCAAGAAATTGGAAAACGCTTGACCAGAGATACTTCAACGGTGACAAGATGGTTGCAGAAGTATAGAGCGAGTGGACTGTCTGGCTTGTTAGAAATTAAGAAAGCAGCAGGAGCAAAACGAAAAATTAACGATCAGGCACTCGCTTCCCTTAATCTTGAACTGGAAACAGGGAAAGGATTTAGTAGTTACGGTGCAATCGTCGAGTGGTTGAAACAAGAACATGGACAAGACATAGAGTATGCAACGGTTTATGTATGGGTTCGATATCGATTAGGGGCAAAACTAAAAGTGCCTCGCCCTCAAAGCCACAATCAAGACGAGAAATTGATATCTGATTTAAAAAAAAACTCGGAATTATTCTTAATTGTCTAGAAGAACATCTAGCACCCGACAAGTATATTCGCTACCTGTGCCAGGATGAAACGAGGGTGGGACTGAAAACTCTCACAGGAAAAGTGATTACTGCCTCTGGAGTCAAGCCGACTGTTGAGGTGAAATGACCACGGGAAAATTTTTGGATTTATGGTGCAATTGAACCATTGACTGGAGACCACAACATTATGAGTATCCGAAATTGAATGGCGAGTGTTTTCAACAGTTCTTGGACTGGCTATCTCAACAATTCGGCTCAGATTATGCTATTTTACAGGTTGACCAAGCACCTGCTCATACAAGTTCAGCGATTCGTTGGCCAGAAAATATTATTCCTCTGTATCAACCACCTTCAGCCCCTGAACTCAATCCCATTGAAAGGCTTTGGCAGCTCCTCAAGAAACCACTCAAAAATCAACTTTTCTCTTCTTTACAGACTTTACCCGATCGCATC
>NZ_JAVRBS010000077.1:0-1010 GCF_034531155.1 Nostoc sp. ChiVER01
TTTTGCCAAAATAGCCTTTAGGTAGTAACAACTAACTCTATATTAATAGAAGTGCCAACTTTGTTTTCGGCCGATAAGATTTCTATTTGACCATTTAGGTATGAAACCCTGTTTTTCATATTATGAATGCCCATACCTTTAGCTAAATGAGCAGGGTCAAAGCCCTTTCCATCATCTTCTATGGTGATGTAAAATATATTCTCGGTTTGGGAGCACTGCAATAAAATTTTTTTAGCCTCTGCATGTTTAACCGCATTAACAAGCGCTTCTTGTACAATTCGGTATATGCTCATCTGTTCTTGTGGCAACAAAGTATGTTTAATGCCCAGGTATTTAAAATCGATATTCAGTTTTTTAGAAGCTAACGATTCGCATAAATCCCTTAAAGATTCTTCCAGGCCAAAGTTAAGCAGCATTTTGGGCATCATATCATGTGCAATCCGGCGCAGTTCATTTATCGAGCCTTCCATTTGGTTCATAATCTGCTGCAATTGTGGGTCATTATTATTGCTCTTTCCTGTGGCGTAATGAACCAGATTAATCTTTATTCCGGCAAGGGTTCCGCCCAATCCATCGTGCAGATCGCGTGCAACCCTGTTTTGTTCCTCTTCTTTGGCATTTAACATGGCCTGCACAATTTTAATCTGTTGCCTGCGGTCAATGTCTTCAATCTGCTGCTGATGGTTCAGATCTTTCTGTACAGCTAATTTTTTACTGCTTCTATAAAAAAGCCAGCCTAAAGTAGCAACAGCCAATAAAAACAAACAAGCTATGCCAAATAGCCAGCTGAATAGCTTGCTATTCTTTGCCGATAGGTTTGCTTTTTCATTTTCGGCATTAAGGGCAATTATCTTTTTTTCCTTCTCCGCTGTCTTAAATTTTACCTCTAGCGTACTTATTTTATGCTCTATATCTTTTGTATTTATGCTATCCCGCAATTTAGTGTACTTTTTAAGCCAGGCATAAGCCATTTCGCTATTACCTAATTTGCCGTATGTTTCCGATAGTTC
>NZ_JAVRBS010000008.1:0-197962 GCF_034531155.1 Nostoc sp. ChiVER01
CCCGAATTCAATAAACGACTGCCCGAATTCAATAAACGACTGCCCGAATTCAATATAGGAACTTATAACAATCTTATTTGAGTTGTGAAAATTTTTGTTATAGTCGTCGTTGGTCAGTTGTGATTACAAATGACTAATGACATCTTCACACCCAAATCTATGTAAAATTACTTATCAAGTTATTGGCGGGTATAAAATATATCATGTATTCCAATAAGAAAGGCGATCGCGGACTCTTGGCCGAGGGCGATCGCCTTTCATTTAACCCCTACAATTGGAGTCAACTACGATGATGACACAATCAAAAAAGTTCGCCAAATCGCAACAAAAGCAGTATTTACCTACTCAAGGCAACAACGCACCTCTTTTGAATCTATCTGATCAAAAGCCATTGCCAAAAAGAGAACCGATTAAACATTTATTGATTGGTTCACCAAAAGCCGTCACCAACACAATTCACTTGTTGCAAGTTCTCGGCTATGCCAACGTTGGTGATTGGAGTGCCTTACTATCAACAGGTAATCCACATGAAGTCATGAGTATTTTAAGCCGTCAGATTTTGATGCAATAACTCAGTCAAATACTATCTAGTCCCTTCCCCTTGGAAAGGCTACGGTGTACACACAAGTTGAATTACCCCCCTTAATCCTCCCGATATATTGGGGGGAAAAATAGATCCAGTTCCCTCACGCCACATGCTACCCTGCGGGAATGCTAAGAGCGAACAAGTCGGGCATTGCCCGCCCAACGCAGTGGCTCCCCTTTATAAGGGGAGCCACTGCGGTCTTGGGGTTTCCCCAAGTGGAGCAAGTGGCGTGAGGGTTAGGGTGGGGTAATTCGAGGACTGGTAGTGATTCAATAACTTATGCGTGCACCATAGCCTTGGTAAGAAGAGGTCTATTTCTTTAATCTTCCCAATTCATAGAACAGATGTACTAAATGGTATGCTATAATTCCAATACGATTGATCTTGAAATCATAGTAAAGGATATGCTCTAGTTGCTTGCTTTCCTGAGTGCCAAAATTTACGGCATTAGTTGAGTGCAAGGCTATGGCAATTTGTACAAACAAAGCAGGTACAAGAGTCTAAAATAATTGAATCCTAAACTCGACTCGGTGCTAGTAATTACCTTTGAAAGGCATTGAAGTCTATATTTCCATGTCTTACGAACCCCTGCACCACAAATATCGCCCCAAAAGTTTTGCTGAACTAGTGGGCCAAGAGGCGATCGCTACCACCCTCACGAATGCGATCGGCACATCAAAAATCGCCCCCGCCTATTTATTCACTGGGCCTAGAGGTACGGGGAAAACTTCTAGTGCGCGGATTCTGGCTAAATCTCTTAATTGTCTCAAAAGTGACAAGCCCACTGCCCAACCCTGCGGTGTGTGTGAAGTTTGTCAGGGGATCACCAAGGGCTACGCCTTAGACATAATTGAAATTGACGCCGCTAGTAACACTGGTGTGGATAATATCCGCGAGTTGATTGAAAAAGCCCAGTTTGCTCCTGTGCAGTGTCGCTATAAGGTTTATGTAATCGATGAATGCCACATGCTCAGTACCCAGGCATTTAACGCGCTACTAAAGACATTAGAAGAACCACCGAAACACGTAGTTTTTGTGTTGGCGACAACAGACCCGCAACGGGTGTTACCAACAATTATTTCGCGCTGTCAAAGGTTTGATTTTAGACGCATTCAGTTAGAGGCGATGGTAAAGCATTTAAGTGCGATCGCTTCTTTTGAAAACATTCATATTTCACCCGACGCACTAACCCTAGTAGCCCAACTTGCTCAGGGAGGGTTACGAGATGCCGAAAGTCTACTCGATCAATTGGGTTTATTAGCAGGTGAAGTGACACCGGATCGAGTTTGGGATTTAGTGGGGACAGTAAGCGAACAGGATTTGGTGGCGCTGTTAAATGCGATCGCTCAAGATAAACCCGAAGCAGTTCTAGACTGTACTCACTACATTCTAGATCGTGGTCGAGAACCGCTAACTCTTCTGCAAAATCTCGCCGCCTTCTACCGCGATTTACTCATTGCTAAAACTGCACCCAATCGCCACGATTTGGTTGCTTGTACTCAGCAAACTTGGACAGCGTTGGTTGAGTTTGCTCAATACTTCGATATGAGCGTGATTTTGGCAGGACAAAAACACTTGCGAGAAGCTGAAGTACAAATTAAAAATACCACCCAGCCGCGTTTATGGTTGGAAGTAACATTACTAGGATTGTTACCCAGTGCGACAATTCAGCCACAAGCTCCAACTGTTACGCAGCGAGTTAACACACCTGTTGTATCTCCAAGCTATTCTCCAGCAGTTACCCAAAATCATGCAGTCTCTTCTTTATCGGTAGCTGAACCGCAAAAAAATCATAATTCTGCAAACAATCATGTAGCGGCTGCCCAAAATCAGCCCGTGACTTCATCTGTTTCAGTTGAACATCAAACAAATCACAATTCTCCTGCTAACTCAGTTTCACCACCAACTCCAGAACCTGTATCTGTACCCGTGTCACCTACGAACGTTGAACCAGTAACTTCAGAGGTTGTTGGTGAAGCAGAAGCAGAATATGACTTAACTCAGGTTTGGCAACAAGTACGTGCTAATTTTCCAATGCCTTCCAGGCAAGCTTTACTAGGGCAAATGTGCCAGCTAATAGAGTTTAACGGTACTGTGGCGCGTATTGCTGTTAAAGGGGCTAAATGGTATGAAACACTTAAATCTGATCTTCCGATGATGAAAGCAGCTTTCCAGAAGACTTTTCAACGTGAAGTTCAGGTAAATCTGGAACAAGTCAGTTCTGCAACTCCTACCTCAGCCAAAAAAAATCCACCCCCGAAAGACTCTACTCGCCCTCAGCAACCACCAACTCCCAGTTATAACCAGCAAATTCCGTCTCCAGCGCCAGCACCACAGCCAACCACTCCACCATCAGCACAAAATGGAAATGGTGTAAATAGAAATGGGGCAAATGGAAATGGCATAAATCGAAATGGCCAAAATGGAAATGGGGTACAAGCTTTGCCTCCAACTCCAAAACCAACACCCGTATCTGATTGGGAACCTGATGAAGTAGCGATCGCAGCTCAACGTCTGGCAGAATTTTTCAACGGACAAATTATCCGTTTTGCTGATGATTTCCCAGAATTCTCCGACTCCATGACTACACCTGAATGGGTAGAGGAAGCAGAAGTTGATGATGAATAAAAAAATGCAAAATTATTTTTGGTAATTTTGCATTTTTAATTTTTAATTTTTAATTCCCCAAAGGGGCTATTCCCCATGCCCTGTATGTAAAGTTTTCACCCATTTTAGGCGCTTTGGTCTTACCGACATCCGGGCAGTAGTACTGCTCATGACGACTAACCAGTGCAACATATATAAACTGCCACGCAGCGTTTGCACCAGCATCAGAAAATATGTAGAAGGTTGGAATTTCTGATCTTGACGTATGCGCCTTAAACCTGTAAACATCCCTACCATCGACATAGAAATGGACAAGCCTGTAATGGGGCTTAACATGGGTGGGCGATGACGAGCGATCGCCATTAATAAATCTGGGACTGTTGCTGTGGGTAAGATATACATAATCAGCATAAAAATCAGCAAATCCCAGCTTTTGCGCCATCCCATCCGGTTTTTGAGAATTAAATCCCAATAATCCAAATAGCGTTGATAACCGCCTTCTGCCCAACGGTTGCGCTGATGCCAAAGTGCGATCGCACTTGTGACTCCTTCTTCTTGCACTGCTGGATGGAAAACACACTCAATATCCCACTTATCCAGATGTAAGCGGATTGTCAAATCCAAATCATCGGTAATGGTTTCCTCATTCCAGCCACCACAGCTTTCCAAGGCTGAACGCCGGACAAATTGACCATTGCCGCGCAGTTCGCCAATGCCACCAAGGGCGGTTCGCTGTTGCTGAAACCAGGTATCAAGTGCCATTTCGGCCATTTGACCCTTAGTCCAAAAGTTTGTTTTAGCGTTGGCGATCGCTTTTCGCACCTGCACCGCCCCCACCTTTTCTCTCTGAAATAAAGGTATTACCTGTTGCAGTAAATCTGGTGTTACCTGGGCATCAGCATCAAATACTGCTATAATATCGCCCTTTGTCAGAGGTAGTACCTGATTTAACGCCCCCGATTTGCCACCAGTAGCTTCTGCTGAACGCCTTAGTACTTTCAGTTGGTCATGTTTCTGTTGAAGTTCTGCTAATAAACGTGGTGTGCTATCACTGCTGTGATCGTCAATTATCCATACTTCGTATTGCCCACCTGGATATTCCAGATTACAAAGATTTTTAACTAATTTAGCAATTACCGCTTCCTCATTTTTCGCAGCCACTAATACAGATACAGAGGGCAAATCGCCTTGTATTTCTTTTGGATAACGACGGGATTTAGTAAACACTACCACCAAGGCATGAAATCCTAGAATGGTGGTCAGTCCTAGAATAAATATAGAAGCCCAAGAAACTAAATGTAGAGCGATCGTGCTACTCCAAACGATAGTCAAGACTAGAGCCGCTTTGCGTCTACGACCTTGAAACCGGGGTGTTAGAGACACAGGATCAGTCTCTAACACCGACTCCTCATTTGCTGATAGGTCAGACAACAAGGAGTTGAGCGGATCAAGCTCTTGATAAGAATCTTCTTCGGGCCAGGAATTCGCTGGCATAGGTTAGGTTGCTTGATTCAAAAACCAGTATTTGTCTACAGTTAGTAATTTTACGGACAAATATCCCTAAGCTACTTTTCCCGATATTAATCGGAATGGGCAAACTGCAATACCCGCTATCCCTAAGCCAAAAGCCGATGGGACTAACTTTGTTGTTACCGCTATTTTGCGTAATTACCTCGCATTAACCACCTTTGCTACTCTTAGACAGAGGCTTGATTCCTTTGATAGCCATTTAGGCAGGAAGCTTGTAGAGTGGGAATTTCTTCAATAAGAACTCCGATTTAGGCAAAGTAATAACAAGGTAGCAGCAGCTCGTCGTTGGGAGAAACAGCCATAATAACATCCACCACTTTACAGTGGGGATTTTTAGTGTTATTTTTCCCAGCTTCGATAAAAGTTAATGCAGCATTATTCTAACCGAAATTTTAATATTTCTTAGCAGTAACTTCATTTTTGGGCATGGGAAAGAGGCAGAGGGGCAGGGTGCGGGGGGCAGAGGCGAAAATTCTTCTCCCCTGCTGCTCCCTCATCCCCATTCCCCACTATGTGCTTTAGATACATCTTTTGGGAATACTACTAACATCCACTAATATCCCCAGTTGGCATATTTAACAATGTCTATTGACCAACTCCAACTCCAGCCTGCCACTCAACAACAAGCCAGTGTTTATTTACCTTATATTCAGGGCACTAAACGCAATTTTTTACCTCTTGCCATTAGCCTTTATCAAAAAGGAGTCTTGGAGGGACAGAGGAAGATAGAAGGCAGTGAACATGTTCCCTTTGTCGCCTCTTGGAATGTTGCGACTTTACCCTCAGACTTAACCCGTTGCCGAATCCAGTTTGATGGCAATGCTGACCTGAGTTACGAACTAATGATGGCTAGTTTTGAGTTTATTAATTTTTTAATTGAAGTTATGGACAATTATAAACGTCATCGTGCAACCGATTTTTCACAACCGTTTTATCGCAAACTACTACGTATAGACGATTGATTAAACTGTAAAACATCGTTTCCAGCCAGTGGCTGGAAATGAGTATTTTAAATTTTTATGACAAGCAATAATTATATAAAGCTAATTAAAAAAATTTCTTTAACTATTCTTTAAACTTAATAAACTACTGATCAGTTTAGGCAAGCCACTACAGCATGGATTTGAATGCTCATATAATTCAATGCGTTCTATTTGCTTTGCCATCTTTTCAGCACGCTGAATTGCTTGTCCGGTTAACAATTTCAATGGTTTGGGATACAAGCACATTGACGATGAAATAAACGGCGCATACGCTTAGTTGTATTTAAAGTATAGTCCAATTTTTCTAAGAGTATATGATTCTGATTAAGTACTAGTGAATAAGTATAAATAGTATTATTAAATATAGTTTTTAACTCAAATTTTATAGGTTTTTGAGCATAGATACTATCTAATTTAAAAGGGTCTAGTTTTGCATATTTAAAGATTCTCTACAATGCCACTGCTTCCTGTGTGCCATGTGCCATCATAAGCAATAAATAATCCAAAGCTTGGATAGCATTACTCTTGACTGATGCGTTAGCTCCAAAAATTGCCAGAACAGGTAAAAGCTCAATGTCCCACCCTACAACATGATATCCAGGTGCAATATCATGATCTGACTTTACTCGTTTGCGTTTGCTGCTTTGGCTTGTCTGACGATCGCTTTGTTTTTGAGCAACCGCGCTTAGGGTTACAGGTTCTTTAATTGAGCGGTAGTTTTCGACTGTAAAATCTACAAGCATAATTCAACGCGCACAAGGCAGTTTTTTGTGATTTATTCACGTAAATATTATCTTAAAGGTAGGCAAATCTCCACTTTTACCACAACACATCATCTGAACTAGCAGTCAGGGTGAGCTATGATTACACTTTAATACACGCAGTAATCCAAAACTCACCACAGATTTAGATCGACAATAGCAATATAAGCAGTCTAACCAAAGCAGGTATGGGGCAATGGTGCGATTAAAACCTTGGCAGTGGGTCGTCTTAGCAATCCCGATCGCGTTTATCATTATTTTCCTACTGGTATCCGCCGGTTTGCAAATTCATGCGTGGGGCATTAATTGGATTTGGGGTGTATTCACCCTTTTATTCGTTGGTTGGCGTTGGCTATTAGTGAAATGGACTCAACCTGCTGTTAACCAAGTAGAAGCTGTATTAGCCCAAGTCCAAGAAGAACTCGAATCGACGGCAGAGGATACAGTCGGGCTACCAGCCGGAAGTGATGTTACAAAGCTTGCAGAAGCTGCCCTTCAAGAGGTTCTGCAAGCAGCACAAAGCGATCGCCCGATTTGGGAAGACTGGCAAACTTTTTGGACGCGATGCCAGGATTTGGTTGTAGCGATCGCTCATATCTACAATCCTCAAATTCAATATCCGCTACTGAACATTTACGTCCCCCAAGCTTACGGGCTGATTCGAGGAACGGTGGATGATATGGATCGATGGATGCAAAAGTTATCCCCCGTCCTCAATCAGGTGACGGTTGGGCAAGCATACCAAGGATACGAAGTCTATCGGAAGTTGGAGCCATCGGCTCGGAAATTCTGGAAAGCTTGGAACTGGGCACAGTGGCTTTTAAATCCGGTGGCGGCGGTGGCCAAACAAGTCAGTAAGGGTTCTAGTAACCAAGCAACTCAGCAATTGTTGGGGAATTTGAGCCAGTTATTTCGAGAAGCTGCCCTGAGAAACTTATGTCAGCAGGCGATCGCACTTTACGGACGTACCACATTACCAGTTTCAGCAACCGTAGTTTCTACACCAACTCTACCCAAGGCAAAAACCCAAACCCTCCGAGAAATCCTGACTCAAGCCGAACCAGCCGAGGTAGTTGAGCAAAAACCCGTGAATATTCTGCTAGTAGGGCGCACGGGGTCAGGTAAAAGTAGCCTGATTAACACGCTATTTCAGGCGGATCTTGCAGCCGTTGATGTTTTACCTAGTACCGATCGCATTCAAAATTACCAATGGCAGACTGAAACGGGGGAAACCCTAACGCTTTGGGACACACCTGGTTATGAACAAGTCAACCGTGCCGATCTCCGAAATCTGGTGCTTGATTATGCCATCAACGCAGACTTACTTCTGTTAGTCACCCCTGCCCTCGATCCTGCCTTGCAAATGGATGTAGACTTTTTGCAAGACATCAAAGCAGAAGTTGCAGATTTACCTGCGATCGCAATCGTCACTCAAGTAGATCGTCTGCGTCCCATCCGCGAATGGCAACCCCCTTATGATTGGGAATGGGGCGATCGCCCAAAAGAAATTGCCATTCGAGAAGCTACTGAGTATCGTGCAAAACTGCTGGAAAACTTTTGTAATCTAGTTGTGCCCGTGGTTACAGGTGAGGGCAAAACAAATCGAATCGCTTGGGGAGTAGAGGCGCTATCGTTAGGATTAATAGATGCGATCGCACCTACCAAGCAACTCCGTCTCGCCCGCTTTTTGCGTAACCTTGAAGTTCGCACCCTCGCTGCTGCTAAAATTATCGGCCACTATACCTTCCAAATGGCGACAACACAGGGACTAACAGCATTGCTCAAAAGTCCCGTCCTCCAGTTTGTTTCTACGCTCTCAACCGGATCTCCAGCTCTAGCATATATGCTGGCACAGCAAATTCCCGTGGAACAGTTGCCGATTGTGATTGGCAAACTCCAAATGGGATATGAGCTTTTCTCGCTCTTGAATACAAATAACCCTAACCCGCTCAACTTTGAATTGCTATCCCTTTGGCCGCTATTGCTAGAAAACTCCGCTTCACCCGATCGCAACGCCTGGGCATTTGGTCACGCCCTAGTGGAATACTGGACTCAAAATTTGACGGTTGAACAACTCCGGGAGCGATTTGAGTATTATTTGTCGATTGCCAAATAATTTGTCTGCATTGAATAATTAATGTCCATAAGCAATGTCTATAACGGGGTACACTTATGCATATTTCATCCTCACTATTAGCTATTTAAGTATATCTACGAAGCAAGATTTGTCAGAGTTAAGTATATTTATACCATAAGTACAAAAAACCAAAAATGCGGTAATGGGTCATACTCTCAACATCAAAGTTCAGATTACGATTAATAGTAGGTGTCTGCTGAAACCTACCCGCCTTACCTGAGTTTTTACTCAGACATCCCTTTTATTCGGAGTTATTTATGAAAAATATATTAGACATCTCCATCTCACAAAAACAGAATTCACATCAGAGTTATAGTATTTCGTCTTACAATAGACTGCTTTTGGTTGTGAAGGATTTGGCTTGTGTACGGACTATTGAAGAAATTATTGAGATTGTGCGTTTAGCTGCTCGCGATCTGACTAATGCTGATGGGGTAACTTTTGTACTGCGGGATGGTGAATGCTGCCATTATGTTGATGAAAACGCCATTGGCCCACTTTGGAAAGGTATGCGTTTTCCGCTCAAATCTTGCATCTCCGGTTGGGCGATGCTCAATAAACAAGCAGCCGTGATTGAAGACATTTACCAGGATGCTCGAATTCCTATTGAGGCTTACAAAGTAACTTTTGTCAAGAGTTTAGTGATGGTTCCCATACGGATTTCTGAACCACTGGGTGCGATCGGAGCTTACTGGAGTAAACACCACCGAGCCACGTCCGAAGAGATAGAACTGCTTGAGATTTTGACCGACACCACAGCAGTTGCGATCGCAAACGTTCAACTTTTCCAGAAATTGACGAACCAAAACGCGCTTAAAGACAAATTTATTGCGATGCTAGCTCACGAGTTGAGAAATCCCGTTGCTCCTATCTCCAACGGGGTTCAACTTCTCAAGTTGAAGTTAGGCGAGACTGGCGCAGTCGGACAAACAGTTTTAATGATGCAACACCAGATTAAGCACCTCTCGAAATTGATCGATGAGTTACTTGATGTATCTTCCATCACTTATGGAAAGATTTCATTAAACCTGGAGAAGGTTAATTTAGTGGAATTGGTTCACCAGAGTCTCAATGACCATGCACAAGCAATAAAGAGATTGAACCTTAATGTCGTGCAAGACCTACCAAACAAGCCTCTGTGGGCTTACGTTGACCCGACCCGTTTCTTCCAAGTCTTTGGCAATCTTCTTGATAACGCCTTAAAGTTTTCCCAGCCAGATGGAACGATCTGGGTGGATCTCTCATTTATTCCAGGTGAAAATGGCTCAGGCAGTGTAGGAGTTTTATCTGTAAGAGACTCAGGCATAGGCATAGATCCGACAATCTTACCAGAACTATTTGAGCCGTTTACCCAAGCCGATCGCAGTTTAGACCGTTCGAGGGGCGGGTTAGGTTTGGGACTCTCGGTAGTAAAAAGTCTTGTGGAACTTCATGGTGGTCATGTTGAAGCCTCAAGTAGAGGGATCAATTTGGGAGCAGAATTTAAAGTTACTCTCCCAGTATGCGAAGAGATTACAGCTTGGCATAACGACCCGGAAATTATAGAAGCGGCTAAAAAATCGTTGAAGATTTTAGTCATTGAAGATAACGAAGATTCAGCCGTAACATTAAAAGCAGTGCTTGAGTACTTTGGGCATGAAGTTTCCATTGCTAACAATGGAATTTCAGGGGTAGAAACTGCAAGGAAGCTTGAGCCTCAAGTGATTATTTGTGACATTGGACTTCCCGAAATGGATGGATTTGCCGTTGCACGGGAACTGAGTAAAGACTCCAAATTTACTCGCTCAATTCTGATTGCGCTTACCGGGTACGGTGGCCAGGAAGATAGAGAGCTTGCGCTTAAGTCTGGTTTTAAATGTCACTTGACCAAGCCTGTGGACTTTGAAATACTTACAGCAGAAATTGATCAATACTTTGATGGAGTATTATCAAGTTAACGAATTTTGCTACTTTCTCATCCTTACTTTGATCCCTCCGTTTTTCTCAAGAGTTACTTAGCACTCTTCAAGCCATGAGTGACAAAACTCAATACTTGTTGCAATTAGTAAAACGCAATGTTAAAGCGTATATTACCAACCCGAAAACGAAAGCTGTAATGGTTACAGGCTCAGTCGCAGAAGGGCTGTGTGATGAATACTCAGATTGCGACGTGATGCTTTATTATGATGAATTGCCTTCTGGAGAAGAGTTGCACCTTGCGCGTCAGCAGAATCAGGGTTCATTGATTGAGATTTTGGGCGATCGCCAAGAGGGTGCGATTGGTGAAAGTTTCCTTGTAAACGGGGTTGAATGTCAGTTTGCTCATGCGACAATCGCACAATGGGAAAAGGAAATTTCAACCATCTTGGAGCAGTTTGATGTTCAATCTCCGATAATGAAAGCAATGTCAGGAACACTAGTCGGAATTCCGTTGTATGGGGAAACGCTGATTGGGCAGTGGAAAGCTAAAATTGCAAATTATCCCGATGGACTTGCGCAAACGATGGTAGAGCATTATCTCAAATTTGTCCCCATTTGGGGAATGCAGTCCAAGCTTGCGAAACGGGATACAACACTCTGGTACTACCAAATCCTGGTTGAATCAGCCCAAAATATTCTCGGTGTATTGTCTGGATTGAACCACTTGTATTACTCAACATTTCAATTCAAGCGAATGAGCAGATTTATTGACAAAATGGAGATTGCCCCTGAAAATCTTGCCTCTCGTCTCGAAGGTTTGTTTCGTCATAAAGCTCCTGTAACTGTCAATGAACTTGAAGCATTGGTTCGAGAAACCGTAGAGCTTGTGGAGGTTAATATGCAAAGAGTGGATACTTCCAAAGCAAGACGAAGATTAGGTTGGAGACAGCAGCCGTGGAAACTGGGCGAATCAAATAGGTGAGGAATTCTAGCTAACAATCGTGTTGCAGCCTTTTCTCATTACTTAAGCGTAACCCGTTTTAAACATTGTTTTTATTCTATTGAATTATCTGTTGTAGGCTTACCCGGATAAAAGCGATCGCTCAAAATTTCTACTGGACTGGGAATAATAGCTTTGTAGATTACCGCTATTACAAAAAAATTAACCCTCGGCTGATCACTGAGGGCTTTTTTGTTTGGCAAAATGGCATATCTCTAAATTAGACGATTGCTATGGTGTTTAAGTAGGATACATTCCATGCGAAAAGTACTGACTTGCATTACCCCTGGCTAACTACCAGGGGTTTTTATCAGAAATTCTACTGAGATATTACACCATTCTGAATAACTGTAAAGTTGACAATTTGATATAAGTAGTGATTCTAAAATTCACTACTTTTCCAAATTAATAAGAGATAGCGATTTTAATTCAACTAGGGAAGTGTCAATATAGGTTTATATCAAAGTAAAAAAATTAAGTGCAACTAATTAACAATGACAGAAGCTAAAAACGTAATCGGTGGAAACCTAGAAGCCTGCTGCACTTCTCCGATGACTGGGTTTTACCGCGACGGTTTTTGTCGCACAGGTGGTCAGGATTTCGGGTCGCACGTCGTATGTGCCGAAGTTACTTCAGAATTCCTGGAGTTCACTAAATCCCACGGAAACGATTTAAGTACACCTGTTCCTGATTTTAATTTTCCTGGACTGAAGCCTGGCGATCGCTGGTGTTTGTGTGCTTCTCGCTGGCAAGAAGCTCTCGATGCTGGCGTTGCTCCACCCGTCGTCCTCTCTGCAACCCATGCTAGAGCTTTGGAAACGGTTTCCCTAGACGAATTGAAAAAACATGCCTTAACTTCGTCTTGATTTGAAATTGGGCATTGAAAAGAGGCAGAGGGGCAGGGGGCAGAGGGGAATGATATCGTATCCGGTGAAAGACTTATCATTAAGACCGCAGGGGGCAGGGGGCAGGGGGCAGGGAGCAGGGGGAAAGAGGGTTTTCCGGTTTCTGCATAGATTACGGGAATTATAACTAATTAACCGGACATGATATGAAGAGGGGCAGGGTGCAGGGTGCAGGGTGCAAAGGGGAAAATTCTTCTCCCCTGCTCCCTTGCTTCTTCCTCTGCCTCCCCTGCTACCTGCTCCCTTGCTTCTTCCCCTGCCTCCCCCACTCCCTAATTCAAAATCAACCCACTGGAACTTCCACAGGTAGCTTTAATACATCGGCAACCATAGCAATCAATTTAGTGGGGTCAATTGGCTTAGATAAATGCTGCTGAAACCCTGCTGAAAGCGCTTCTAGGCGGTCTTCTTCTCGCGTATACGCTGTTAAAGCGATCGCTGGGATGCGTCCACCTTTTTCTGGTTCTAAAGAGCGCAGTTTGCGAATCAGCGTATAACCATCTTGCTCTGACATGCCGATGTCGCTAATCAAAATATCTGGTTTTGCTTGTTCAACCACTGCCAACGCTTCATCAACAGATGCTACCGCAGTAGCAAACGCCCCATATTCCTCAAACATAAAACTAAGAAAGTTACGGGTATCTGCTTCATCATCTACAACTAAAACTCTTAATCCAGTAAGAGGCGTCGATGCCACAGGGGAAGAACTTTCTCCTGTGGCTTCTCTACTGGCTCTACTAGCCCTATTGTCTTGTAGCAGTGGTAATCTCACAGTAAAGGTTGCTCCTTCTCCTGTGCCTGGACTTTCGGCAAAGATTTTACCTTTGTGCAGTTCTACTAGATGACGGACGATCGCTAGTCCTAGCCCTAATCCATTGTGCGATCGCGTTGTGGTGCTGTCTGCTTGCCGGAAACGCTCAAATACTTTGGGCAAAAACTCAGAGCTGATACCAATCCCTGTATCAATAACTTGAATTTGGGCGTATTTGTAAGTTGTGTCTTGTTCTTGACAATAGACTACTGACAAATTCACATCTACCCTGCCACCTTTAGGGGTAAACTTAATAGCATTAGTTAGTAGATTCCAGACAACTTGCTGTAACCGGGCTGGATCGCCATAAACTGACCCGACTGAACTATCCAAAACAGTATTTAACTTAATCTCTTTTGGTTCTGCTAGGGGACGCACTGCCTCTAGGGCTGCCTCCGTTACCGTGAGCAGATTCACCGCAGATACATTTAACCGCAACTGACCACGGATAATTCGGGATACATCTAAGATATCCTCAATTAGTTGCATCTGAGATATGGCGTTGCGTTCAATCGCTTCGAGGGCGCGGGAAGTGGCTTTTTCATCAAGTTTCTTTGAGCGGAGGATCTTTGACCAGCCCAGCATTGAGGTTAAGGGTGTGCGGAGTTCGTGAGAAAGAACGGCGAGAAACTCATCTTTCATGCGATTTGCTGCTTCTGCTTCGGCTCTTGCTGTCTGTTCTCGAATCACTTGAGCGCGGACTTCTTCTGCTTGTTTGCGTTCAGTAATATCTTCGAGAGTGCCTACATATCCCAGCAATTCCCCTTGACCAGAAAGCATGGGTGATGAGCGAACTTGAACCCAACGGACAATGCCATGAGCAGTTTGAAAGCGAAACTCTTCAGAGTAATCACGACCTTCACGAATGTAGTTAGACCAAGTAGCAACTGCTCGTTCTCTATCTTCTGGATGAACAGATTCTAGCCATTTTTTTTGTAAACTCTCTGCCGCTTTCAAGCCACAAATTATTTGATAGCGAGGATTTGTATATCTACATCCTCCTTCAGTATCAATTTCAAAAATGCCAACGGGTGAACAAGTACTCAGCGATCGCAATCGTTCTTCACTTTGCCTGAGTTCTGCATTCACAGCTACCAGTTGCGCTGCTTGTTGCTTAACGGCTTCTGTTTTCTTAAATAGTTCTACGAATACTGTGACTTTAGAAGTCAAAATATTGGGGTCTAATGGTTTGAGCAAATAATCAACTGCACCCAAGGCATAGCCTTTAAACAACATTTGGTCGCTGGTGCTAAAGGCAGTGAGAAAGATAATTGGAGTGTGACGCGATCGCCCCCGATTGCGAATCAAGGTTGCAGTTTCAAAGCCATCCATCCCTGGCATTTGCACATCTAGCAAAATCACTGCAAAGTCTTGATGTAGCAGACACCTCAAAGCTTCTTCTCCAGAAGTAGCTCTCACCAAATTCTCTCCCAGTTTTTCCAGGATTGCCTCTAGTGCTAGCAAATTTTCTAGTTTATCATCCACTAGGAGGATGTTTACTTTGGGTTCCATCTGCATGGGTTTTTTTTCCGTGATTAATGACAAAGCTTAACCATTTGGGAAGCAATGTTTGAAAGTGTTAAAATCCAGTCTACTGCAACAGCAGAAATTGCTGCTTCTGGCATAACATCACTCTCAGCTGTGGCAGGTTCTTGTACGATAGTAAGCCCTCCCCGCGCTTTTATTTTCTTAAGACCTTGCATACCATCTTGGTTTGCTCCTGTCAATATTACACCAATAACTCGCTCATTATAGACATCGGCTGCTGACTCAAATAGCACATCGATAGATGGTCTGGCATAAGAAACAGGCTCATCAGTCGAAAGAGCAAAATGGCCAGGTTCAACCAATAAGTGATAATCTGCTGGAGCTATGTAGATATGTCCTGGTAGTATTTCGTCTTTGTCTTCCACTTCTCGAATCGGCAACGAAGTATATTCTTGTAATAACTCCTGAAGTGTGTTGTTAGACTCCTTGTGACGGTGTTGCACGATCGCGATCGGCACTAGAAAATCTGCTGGTAAATTACCCAAGAGAATTTTTAAGGCTGATAATCCACCCAAAGAAGTACCAATGACCACAATTTCAAATGCCACTTGTTTTTTCCTCACACCCGTTAGTGTGACTTGACGGCTCATTAAACCCTTTCAGCATTCTCCAGTTCCACCACAGCTACTAACTTACCTTGACTGGCTTTTATACCCATTAACCAAAATTATATATTTTTGTCATTTACATTACAATTAGAAATCTTATTATTGTGAAATACTTTACATAAAAAATATGATTTTTCTGGTTTTTTTAAACTTTAGTTAATGCTAGAACCGATACATTATAGAAATATATTTTTTGTTAAATAACTAACTTTTAAAAGTTTAATTATTATTGTTTTGACAATTCATAAAAATTTACTTAAGCTAAAGGATAGGTTAAGCAAATCAACAAATGACAGCGATTCGGTTTAGCTACATCAAAAATTGCTGTTGCAGACTATTGGCATGAGGAAATTAATCGCAACACAAATCATTCCCCAAAGGCAAGTTTACTAAATTTGTCTACCAAAAGCTAAGACATGATTAAGCGTATTGCGCCGCGCACATATTGAACAGATTCCGGTCAATTATAGATAGATACTTGTAGTGGTGTTAGTGAGTATCCATCAATCATTGAAGTTTAATTAGCCATTTTGGATTAAGGTCTTCTGGTTTATATCTCGTCAGGGACGGAATAAATCTAGAATCCAAAATTGCCAATCCAAAATTGATTGACCAAAATGCGGTAGATATGTCCAGGAGAATCCAATGCTTGAGTATTTTACATCATTGAACGACCACAATTTGCCCTATCCAGATACGATTCATCCCATCGTTGTCCACTTCGTAATTGCGATGGTGTTGTTTTCCTTTTTCTGTGATTTAGTTGGCTATTTTACTGGTAAATCCAGTCTTTTTGAGGTGAGTTGGTGGAACATGTTAGTTGCCACGATCGCCATCTTCGTCGCGATTATTTTTGGTCAGTTTGAAGCGGGTTTAGCACAGCCTTACAGCCTAGCTAAATCGGTGCTGAACTTGCATACGTTGATTGGTTGGTCACTTTCGGGAATCATCACGGCAATTACAGCTTGGCGCTATGTAATTCGTGCCCGCAACCCGCAAAAAATATCAATTTATTATTTGGGAGCCGGACTAGTTTTAACTTTGATAGTTGGCTTGCAAGTATATCTCGGAGATGAACTTGTTTGGGTGTATGGATTGCATACAGTGCCAGTTGTGGAAGCAGTAAAGGATGGTCTGTTGCGATGAACTCAGAATTAATTGATCAATTGAGCGGCTCTCTAGGCGCAAACGGATTACCTTACACAATTCCCATTCATCCCAATTTAGTCCATCTGACAATCGGTTTGTTCATCATTGGAATGACCTTTGATATTGTCGGTGTTCTGTTCCCCTTTGAAAAATGGGTCTTCAAATATTTAGCAATTACTGTGGAACGTCAGAACTTATTTGATGTTGGCTGGTACAACATGCTAGCTGCCAGCATCATCACATTTTTCACAGTAGCAGCAGGCTTTTATGAAATGCTGTTGGCAACACCACCAGCTGATATGAAAAGTGCCTGGGGATTGCAGGCAATGGAAACTATGCTTTGGCATGGTGTAGGTGGTGTGTTCTTATTAGCGCTGATTGTTGTCCTGACCATCTGGAGAGGATGGCAGCGCTTCGTTTGGGCCAAACAAGAATATAAACACACAGATAGAGAAGTGCAATGGATCTATCTGTTGGCAGGCATAGCAATCATGTTCATTCTGTACGTCCACGGGACACTAGGGGCGCAAATGGCTGCCGAGTTTGGCGTACACAATACAGCAGATAATTTGCTGCGATCGCACCAAGACCTCAACACAACTCTCAAATAGTCATTTGTCAATTGTCCTTTGTCATTTGTTTCAAGTTACTAACCAATGACCAATGACCAATGACTAATGACCAATGACTAATGACTAATGACCAATGACTAATGACTAATGACCAATGACTAATGACTAATGACCATGAAAATCCAGAAGATTTTAAATATTTTGACGCTGCTGACAGGCGCGATCGCAGTGACTGTTACGAGTCTCTGGATCGGGAAGCAGGCTTACTCCTGGCTTCCCCCCCAAGCAGCAGCCGAATCCCTACTAATTGATGATTTGATTAGCTTCTTAGTAACCCTCGGAGCCTTCATCTTCTTGGGAGTCACAAGTACTTTAATGTATTCTGTGATCTTCCATCGGGCAATCAAAGATGACTTCACCGACGGCCCTCCAATTGAAGGTAATATCACCTTAGAAGTTGTCTGGACAGCAATCCCAATTCTGTTGGTGTTTTGGATTGCAGGCTACAGCTACCAAGTTTACGAACAAATGGGGATTCAAGGCCCATCGGAATTAGTTCATTTGCATAATCCGCTAGCAATGCAATCGGCTCATGCAGAACCAAAAGATGCACCAGCTAACGCTTTAGCGGAACCTGTAGAAAAAATCGACGTACTAGCTAAACAGTGGGCGTGGGTTTTCCATTATCCCGAAAAAGATATTACTAGTACCGAATTGCATTTACCAAGCGATCGCCGGATACGTTTAGCGCTGAAATCACAAGACGTTTTGCACGGCTTCTATATACCTGCATTTCGCCTCAAGCAGGATATTATTCCCAACCATGCGATCGACTTTGAATTTACTCCCATCCGCGCCGGCAATTACAGATTGACCGATTCCCAATATAGCGGTACATACTTTGCGACGATGCAGGCGAATGTAGTTGTCGAATCTCCTGAAGATTATCAGCAGTGGCTAGCACAAGCTGCAACTCAAAAGCCATCCGTTGCAAAAAATCAGGCAGCTTCTGAGTATGCCCAAACATCCAATCAATCAGTCCAAACTGGTTGGGTTACAGTTCCACCTGCTGCACCGACTCTAGTCAATTCACCTGGTTGAAAGGAAAGTAACCATGACTAATGTTCCTATTGAAGGTATTCTTTTCCCTGATGAGAAGCATAACCACGAATCTCCAAGTAATTGGAAAGAATACTTCAGCTTTAGTACTGACCACAAGGTAATTGGTATTCAGTATCTCGTTACCTCATTTTTCTTCTTTCTCGTTGGCGGTATCTTTGCGATGGTGATGCGGGGAGAACTGATGACACCCGAATCAGATTTAGTCGATCGCACCATATACAACGGTATGTTCACCATGCACGGCACTGTGATGCTGTTTTTGTGGACATTTCCCTCACTGGTTGGTTTTGCTAACTATTTAGTACCCCTGATGATTGGGGCGCGAGATATGGCATTCCCCCGCCTTAACGCCGTCGCCTTTTGGATGGTGCCAGTAGTCGGAATTATCATGATGGCTAGCTTCTTTGTCCCTGGTGGCCCAGCCCAAGCCGGTTGGTGGTCTTACCCACCAGTCAGTCTCCAGAATCCCACAGGTAACTTGATTAATGGTCAAGTTCTCTGGCTCTTAGCGGTGGCAATATCCGGCGTATCCTCAATTATGGGGGCAGTGAACTTTGTCACTACAATCGTGAAGATGCGGGCCCCAGGAATGGGCTTCTTTCGGATGCCCTTGTTTGTCTGGGGAGTGTTTAGCGCCCAGATTATCCAACTATTTGGACTACCTGCACTAACAGCAGGTGCGGTGATGTTGCTACTCGACCTCACAGTTGGCACGAGCTTTTTTGACCCTAGCAAGGGTGGGAATCCAGTTATGTTCCAGCATTACTTCTGGTTCTACTCCCACCCCGCCGTTTACGTGATTATTCTGCCTGTCTTTGCGATTTTCTCAGAAATCTTCCCAGTTTATTCGCGTAAACCTTTATTTGGTTACAAAGTAGTCGCTATTTCATCCATCTTGATTGCAGGAGTAAGCGGCATTGTTTGGGTACACCACATGTACGTCAGTGGTACATCAGGCTGGATGCGGTTGCTTTTCATGCTGACGACAATGTGTGTGTCTGTACCCACAGGAATTAAAGTATTTGCTTGGGTAGCAACTATTTGGGGCGGTAAACTGCGGCTAACTACCCCCATGCTGTTTGCCTTGGGTGGATTAATCATGTTTGTCTTCGCCGGCATCACAGGCATCATGCTTTCCTCTGTGCCCGTTGATGTCCACGTTAACAATACCTACTTTGTAGTGGGACACTTCCACTATGTCCTCTACGGCACTGTGACGATGGGCTTGTATGCAGCCATCTATCACTGGTTCCCCAAAATGACTGGGCGGATGTACTCCGAAAGCTGGGGTAAAATCCACTTCTGGTTAGCCTTTATCGGCACCAACCTCAACTTTTTGCCCATGCACCCATTAGGATTGCAAGGCATGTTACGCCGAGTTGCTTCCTACGCCCCAGAGTATCAATTCTGGAATATCATCGCTAGTCTGGGCGGATTCCTGTTAGGAATGTCCACCTTGCCTTTCATCTTCAACATGGTGATTTCTTGGATGCAAGGCGAGAAAGCACCTGCTAACCCTTGGCGGGCAATCGGACTAGAGTGGTTAGTTTCTTCACCCCCCCCAGTAGAAAACTTTGAAGAAATTCCCATCATCATCTCCGAACCCTACGGCTACGGCAAATCAGAACCCTTGACATCCAACCTCCCAGAATAACGCCAAACATCGGGAAGACGCAAAAACCCTCCGCGTACCTCTGCGCTTCCCTCCGCGTTCCTTTGCGTTTCAAATTCCCCTCAAACCAAAAGCAAAATGGACAGTTATATCGATTCCCACGAATTGCACCACACAGCCGCAGAACATACCCACGACGAAGAAGGCAACAAGATGTTTGGCTTCATTGTCTTCCTACTATCTGAAAGTGTCATTTTCTTGAGTTTTTTTGCCGGATATGCCATCTACAAAACAACAACCCCTAACTGGCTACCAGCTGGTGTTTCGGGGCTAGAAGTAAAAGAACCGACAATCAACACAGTAATTCTTGTCGCTAGTAGCTTTGTAATTTACTTAGCAGAACGCGCCCTTCAACGCCATGACTTAGTGAAATTTCGCCTGTTTCTCTTGACAACAATGGCGATGGGTACTTACTTTTTGGTTGGGCAAGCGATTGAATGGAACGGCCTCGATTTTGGCTTCACTTCAGGGGTATTTGGTGGAACGTTTTACCTGCTAACAGGTTTCCACGGTTTGCACGTTTTCACAGGTATTCTGTTGCAGTCAATAATCTTGGTACGTTCTTTCATCCCTGGCAATTACGACACAGGCCACTTCGGCGTGAATGCGACTTCGTTGTTCTGGCACTTCGTCGATGTTATCTGGATTATTTTGTTTATCCTCATCTACGTTTGGCAGTAAATGAGAATGAGGGAGTAATTTCTCCCTCTGCTTGTTTCTCTTTAGACTAATTCAATTCATGATGGGTGAAGTGAAGACGCGATGAATCGCGTCTCTACAAATGGTGTGTTGTATTATTTTTTTAGATTGGTATTAGACTAAATAACTCGTATTTGGCACGATCGCAAAAAAGGCATACTCATACCAAGCAGTCCATAAGAAACTGCGAATCCATCGCTGGCGCTTTTCGGGAGTCAATTCATATTCAAATGCGCCACGAGATACATCAATGGAAGATAAGTGAGAGTTACAACCGCAACCGTGTTGATAAGTAAAACCGTATTTAGAAGCAATACTTTGTACCTTCATTTGAATCGCAAACACCTTACCTGCATGGAGTATGGCATCCCAAGCCCGTTTGTGTTCGATATCGCGCTGATCAAATCTTAAGGCGCGTTCTTCAAAAACATGATCGCGGTAAATTGGTGCTAGATGCACATGATAAAAGCTAGCAGGTAATTCATAACCAAACTCGTTGAATAAATCTATACCAATGCGAGCGACTTTTACTTCATTAGCATACTCTGTCCCTTTTGACTCCACATCACGGAGAATTTCTGCAAAGTTTGGATAGCTGTCTTTAAGAAAGTCTTGCCCAAAAAACTCTAGGGTTTCCCATGCCAATTGTGTAAATAGCTGGGAGAATGACGGTATCAAGTGAGCTATTTGGGGGCGATCGCTAAACAAGTCAACATCCCCATGCTCTAATTTATATAAGAACAACTGTGCCATCTCAACATAGCTCTGGGGATGGGAAACTCCGATACTCGTGGTTCCTCTAGCAATCTCTTGCCATATAGAAGGTAGTTGAGAAAGGTGAACCGCATTTTCTCCAGCAATGACTGCAACAGGAGGACATTCGAGAAGTTGCATCGACAATCTCCTTTAAGACTTTAATGTGTAATTTACCTTAAGCGATGTCTACGACGGGCTACGCCTACGTAACTTTACTCATAATATTTTTTTTAGAAAATACTTAGTGCTAATTAGAATACACTTTTAATTATATTCTCTCTATTTTTACGGTTAAATCCACATACATCGCGTTCATCTGGTAGTCCAAACGGTCTAGATTTTAACCACCAGCTATTTTCTTATATAGTTTTTCCCCTTTAACTATTTCTTCATAGTACTGTTCATAAGGGGTAAACCTAATAGATTCTTGCCTTCCTAAACCCAAGATGCCAAAGTTACTAAGGCTATTATAAAACAGTTCGTGTACCCGTTTTTGAAGTACCTGATTGAAATATATTAGGACATTACGACAAAGAATAACATTAAACTCATTAAAAGAACTGTCAGTTGCTAAATTATGCTGGGCGAAAACAACATTTTCTCTTAGAGATGCTCGAAAAATTGCGTTATCATAAGCTGCTGTATAATATTCTGAAAAAGACTTTTTACCGCCTGCTTTCAGATAAAGTTGGGTATATTCTTGCATCAGCTTCAAAGAAAAAATCCCACTTTTGGCATTTTGTAATACTTTCTCATTAGTATCAGTTGCATATATACGGCAACGGTGGTAAAGACCTTCTTCTTGTAGTAATATTGCCATTGAATAGACTTCTTCACCAGTCGAGCATCCAGCGTGCCAGATACGAATAAAGGGATAAGTTTGCAAGAAGGGAATAACTTGATTTCTGAAGGCGTGATAAAAGCTAGGATCGCGAAACATTGATGTGACATTCACCGTCAGAGCAAGCAAAAATCGTTCCAAATAGGCACGGTTGTGGAGTAACCTTTCTTGCAATGCAGAAACATTTGCTAACCCCTCTAATTCCATGAAGCCCTGAATTCGGCGCTTGAGAGAGGAAAGAGCATAATTGCGAAAGTCATAACCATAGTATTGATACACACCTTCCAAAAGCAGATGTATTTCTATATCCTCCAAGGTTGGCTTGGGCAAAGTCATAGTACGAATTAGCATATTATATTGAGCCAGTTTCGGTTATTTAAATGTGCTGGCAATACAACGAGTTAAGCTGCTTGGAGTTAGCCAAACCAATATTTTCCAAAACACCTGATTGAGAAAACATTATTCACATTTTAAGTGGTAATATTTTTATAACCAAAGTGAATTTTACGCAGAAAATAGCTTGCTGAGTCTATTAGACTTTGATAACGATGTTACTTATGAGGTTTAGTTTCACCTAGTGGCTGTTATTCCTAAAGCAGCGATCGCTATTATTGAAATTCCAACTAGCCATCTCACCTGATAGCGTAGATTTCTAATCTCTTGGCTCAAATTTTCTCTCTGTGGTATGGGATATGGTTGAAGTTCTGCAACTTCGACAGCTACTTCTGGGGGTTTCTTTTGGACACTTTCAAAAGTCACCTGCGTATGTAGCCAATTAGTAATTAGTTGAGGACAGTTTTTCTTAAACCAATTTAAAGCCAAAGTTCTAAAAACTGGTTTGGACATTCGCGCAATTAATTTCATCACCCTGTTTATGGGTTTCACGCGAAGCTTTTGGTTGATCAGATTGACTGAGCCAACATCATAGAGACAATCCAGAATTAGTTTCACAGTGGCTTCTTCACTGTTGATTAAGTTTTGCAGTAAAAGCAGAACATCGTGCATACGCTCTGCTTCAATAACTTTTTCTGTCAAGGTTTCTGGAGAACTTACTGAAGAACTTACAGTTGTATTTAGGGCGTTTCGTCTTACTATTGTCATGTTAGTAACATAGCAGTCTTAATAATTTAAGTACACCTGTCTACCGGGAGAAAGATTTTTTATCTAGAGAAAGAACCTAAAAGCCAAATTTTTTTCGTGAGATACATGATTATATGGTGTCTGTAAAAGGGTTATTTGTCTAGTTTCTTTAAAATTTTTATCTATTTCTGAGTAATTGAACTAGAACTAAGAAGTGGAAGCTCTTAGATTCAATGGAAGCATTGGTTTTGAGTAAGAATTCAGCACGGGCTAAACGCCCCGCCACCGCTAACAGCAGTCAGAAGTCAGAATTTATCAGGAGTTCAGTATGATTGGGATATTCATTTATCAAATCTCCGTCTGATTCTTTAACTATTCTGACTCCTGTATTCTTACCGTTTTGAAAAACATATCTTTATTTTTTATTTAGATGTTAATACGTCAATTTGTGCAACAACCCGTTCTAATTCGTCAATAATTATAATGGTTCCAGTCTTTCTGAAGGCATCTACAAGCGCCCGATAATACCAAAGAGTTCCTTCTTTTCCCCCATGAAAACGTTCCCAAAGTGATTCGCCCAAAACGCGATAATCTTTGAGAATAGATTGGGCATTGTAAAGTTTATCTGCTAATGACACGAGCAGTACTGATGGGGAAGCGGTAGGAATATGAGCAATGTATGCCTCCTTGCGCTGTAGCCAAGGTGGTTTTGGAATTGTATCAGCATCAGTACAACCATCTACAATTGCTGTTACATTGTCACCAAAGCGACGGCGAATTTCTTCTCGTGTTGCAGCGCCACCTTGATCTTCGATCGCATCGTGTAAGAGAGCTGCGATCGCTTCATCTTCATTTGCCCCATATTCTAAGGCAATACTGGCAACACCTAATAAATGGGCAACGTAAGGAACACCTGAACCTTTACGAACTTGCTTCGCGTGCAGTTGGGTGGCGTAGGTAAGAGCTGTGGTAAAACGTTCTGAGAGCATTGCTTTGAAATAATAAAACAGCCTATAGTTAGATATTGCCTTGGTTTTAATGTCAATTTTATAACAAACTGCTCCAGACACAGAGAAAACAGAGCAGAAGACGGATATAGAAGTAATTGAATATCAACCTAAAATTGAGATATCTATCAAGCTTGCGATGGGATTATCATGACCAGCGAAAAAATAACGGTGCAGTCTTTGTATACTGTCACTGATGAAGAATTAATGCTGATGAGTTCGCAAAACCCAGAACTGCGGTTTGAACGCAATGCTAATGGAACGTTAGAAACTATGCCCCCAACTGGTGGAATTTCTGGGAATCGAGAAATAAAAGTAGGAGCTTATTTATTGACTTGGGTAGAAAGTCAGGATTTAGGTGAAGTATTTAGTTCAAGCACAGGTTTTAGATTAGCAAATACGGCAGTGCGCTCCCCCGATGCTGCTTTTGTAGCTAAAGGGCGTTTGCCAGAAGGTTGGGATCAACAAGAAGACAAATTTATTAATTTAGCACCGGACTTTGTAATTGAAATTCGTTCTAAAAACGATAGCTTGACAAAACTCAAAGCCAAGATGGAAGAATATATTAGTAATGGTGTTAAATTAGGATGGTTAATTGATAGTAAAAATCAGCAAGCTTTAGTTTATCGCCGGGATGGTTCAATTACTCAATATCCAGCTACGGCAGTATTAAGCGGTGAAGATGTTGTACCTGGTTTTACCTTGTCATTAAGAAAATTATTATAAAATCGACCATATTCTATATCAATTCGATACAAGAATGCGCCAACCCAAAAATTTATTATTTAAAACTAGACTACAAGCTTTATCCTTATACAGATTTTGGTGAAGCATTTAATTAAAATAATTAGTATAACGGCTAAATTCTCAAGATATCATCTTTCTTTTGAGCGATATTTTACGATAAACTACTCTACGTTTATACCTGAAAAGTTCTGAGTAGAAAAGCAAAAAATGTTAGTAGATAAAATATGTAATTATACTTTTAGATAGACAATATTTAAATCTAAATTACATCGTCAGATAGATAAGATTTTGATAAAGATTTATTTAGATTAAGTCAAGTATATGCTATTTATAGGAGTTAATTTAATAATGGCAGACAGTCCTGGGTTAGGAGAGCAGGCGCTGAATAAAGCGGCAGAAATAGGATTATCTAGCCAATTAGATGAAGTAGAAAATTTAGATGTAGACATCAAAACAGATCCTCTGAAACTAGTTCAGGGTGAAGTTGATGAAGTCACGATTGAAGGCGAAGGTTTGGTTATGCAGAAAGACCTCCGTATGGAGGAATTGGAAATGCAAATGACTAATGTTGCCATCAATCCTCTGAGTGTGGCTTTTGGTAAAATTGAACTCACTAAACCTACTGAAGCTAAGGCACAGGTTGTATTAACCGAAGCTGATATTAATCGCGCCTTCAACTCAGAATATGTGCGATCGCAACTACAAAGTCAAAAAATCCACGTTAACGGGCAACTCACCACTATTGAGCCTCAAAATGTAGACTTTCGACTACCTGGCGATGGGAAAGTAGCACTAAACGCCAGCATGAAATTAGTAGAAACTGGCGAAAATCAGCAAGTTGCTTTTTCCGCAGTTCCCAAGATTAGCGGCAATGGAAAAACTGTTACTCTGGAAAATGTCGAGTATGGCGAAAGTGAAGAAATATCGCCAGAGTTGACAAAAGCTTTGATAGATCAAACTAGCGAAATTCTAAATTTGAGTAACTTCGATTTAGATGGAATGAGTCTGCAAGTTAACCAACTAAAAGTAGAAGTAGGCAAACTAACCCTACAAGCTGAAGCTTATGTTGAAAAAATTCCTTCAGCTTAAAAATAAATAGCACGTTAATAAATTCAGGATACTAAAATGGAAACTACAGACACAACGCAAACAGGTTCAACACCCTTTCCCAATATTCCACCAGTTATTGAAAGTAACGATAGTGAGTATGTCGATAGCGGCGTACCAAGCACAGTTGCGATCGCAGGACATCCTTTACATCCCTTGAGTGTGATTTTTCCCATCGCCTTTTTAGCCGCCGCCTTGGGAAGTGACATCGGCTACTGGTTAACTCATGATTTCTTTTGGGCTAGGGCTTCGCTATGGTTAATCGGACTCGGATTAGCTGGAGGCTTACTCGCTGCTGCGATCGGTCTGAGTGACTTTTTGAAAATTGAACGAGTTCGCAAGCGCACCGCCGGTTGGGTGCATTTGATACTTAACGTTTCTATCCTGGTTTTATCACTCGTCAACTTTCTCCTGCGTTTGGGCGACGCTGAGTCCCAAATATTACCTTGGGGACTGTTAATATCGCTTGTTGTTGGTACACTGACTAGCGCTTCTGGCTGGTTTGGTGCTGAACTTTCCTATCGCCACAAAATCGGTGTAGTGGGCGCTGGTAGCAGAAGATATCCATAGCGTAATACGCTTGGGTTACAGGCTAAAAACTAAAACTAGTGTAGGTTGGGTTTCGTTCCTCAACCCAATATTATCAAGGCTTTGTTGGGTTTCGCTATCGCTCAACCCAAAGGTATTTATTCATCGTGAAGTAATTCGTAATTAAAATCCGAAATTACGAATTATTAAGAAATAGGAGTGCAGAGGCTAAAATTTTCGTTAGTCTTTAGCCTTGATAAAATGCTCAAACATCGTAACCAAACAATATTTATTATTCTTTCTCTGCTCATCGTTGTACCGATGGGCTTTTTGTTTAAGTACTACACTGGCCCTGCTCATCAGTGGTTTAATGACTACGGAGCAGCGATATTTTACGAAATATTTTGGTGTCTGTTTGCATTTTGGTTTTTCAGAAGTCGGGCGGCGATCATCCAAATTCCTATATGGGTTTTTGTCATCACCTGTATACTAGAATTCTTGCAACTTTGGCATCCGCCGCTATTAGAAGAGATTCGCGCCACTTTGATAGGTAAGTTGTTACTTGGTACTACCTTTGTTTGGTGGGATTTTCCTCATTACGTATTGGGTTCTGTTTTAGGTTGGTTATGGCTGCAACAATTACAGAAAATAGGTTATGCAAAAAAAAGTCAAGGTTAAACCTAATTCAAAACAGCAAAAAATTGAAGAACAACCTGATGGCAGTTTAACTGTGTATTTAAAATCGCCCCCAGTCGATGCTAAGGCTAATGAAGAGTTAATTAAACTATTAGCAAAAAAATTTGATGTAACCAAATCTGATATCAGAATAAAATCAGGTTTATCCTCTCGGCAAAAGCTGATAGAAATTGATACAGACTAGTAGTAGCTGCTTAATAGTAACCTTATTGAAAAATGCCTCCTGCTGAATGCGAGGCAATGTCCCACCCAATATATCCTCTAGCAAAGCCAAGAAACGAGAGACACAAATAAAAAGCAAAATCGAGTTTTTATGCTTGTGTAATACTGATATACCTTGGTTGAGCTTTGACTTTTTCTATCCAAGCTTGGATAGCAGGAAATTTTATTAAATCGAACCCACCTTCATCAGCTACATGAGTGTAGGCGAACAAGGCGATATCAGCAATTGTGTAACGCTCTCCTACAAAAAAAGTGTGAGAACTTAAGTGTTTTTCCATCAGGCTAAGTGCTGCATAACCGGGTTCACGTTTTTGCTTTATAGCTTCACTATATTCTTCAGTTTTACCTAAAATAGAAATCCAAAATCTTGATGTAGCAATAAAAGGTTCATGGCTATACTGTTCAAAACATAACCATTGCAGCACCTGCGCTCGTAAAAAGCGGTCATAGGGTAAAAATTCTGTACCTTCACTTAAATATACCAATATGGCATTTGATTCTGCCAAGTATTTTCCTGGCTCGATTTCAATAATAGGTATCTTTCCATTGGGATTTTTACTTAAAAATTCTGGTGTTCGAGTCTCGCCTTTCAAAATGTTAAGCTCTATCCTCTCAAAAGGCATACCTAGTTGTGTTAATAAAAGACGTATCTTATAACCATTACCAGAAGGTAAAAAATCGTACAGACGCAGTAGTTCCATGCTAAAATGCAGTTAAGAATATGTTGAGAATTAGAGGTTCAAAATACAATATCTTACCAAAATATTTTCCCAAAACCGGATGATTTTTTTGAAGATTTCGCTTAGAAGTAATAAATAAAATTATCTGGAAAAATAAAAAACATTATTCATTTCTAGATTGAGATATTTAATTTAGTCAGTGGTCGAGAATAAAAATATGTGTGGAAGATTTACTCTAAATCAGTCAGCAGAAGCTTTAGCTCAAGTTTTCCATGTCGTCGAGCCAGTTCTGGATTTAGCACCCGGATATAACATCGCACCGACGCAAATGGTGGCAACGGTGTTACAAAATCCCGAAAGCGAAAAGCGGGAATTTAAGCAGTTGTATTGGGGATTAATTCCCTCATGGGCGAAAGATGCGGGGATAGGGGCAAAGCTGATTAACGCTAGGGCTGAAACTGTTGCCGAAAAACCTTCTTTTCGTTCAGCTTTTAAGCATCGACGCTGTTTAGTAATAGCTGATGGCTTTTATGAGTGGCAACGGCAACAAGGCAAAAAGCAGCCATTTTATTTTCGCCTTCAAGATGGGCAACCTTTCGCTTTTGCAGGTTTGTGGGAGAAATGGCGTTCGCCTGCTAACGAAGAAATAATCTCTTGTACAATTTTGACAACCGCAGCTAACGAATTACTCCAACCTATCCACGAGCGGATGCCAGTGATTCTAGAGCCAGAAGATTACGATTTATGGCTAGATTCCCAAGTGCAAACGCCCCAAACCCTACAACAGATATTGCGTCCCTATCCAGCGCCAGCAATGACTGCGTATCCAGTTAGCACCTTGGTAAACAACTCTCGGCATAATAGTCCAGAGTGTATCATTCCACTCAGTGAGAAGAATGCACCCACAAATCAGTTAAATTAGCTATTGAGTGGACTAGAAATTAAATGAAGAAGATTTCCAATACCTAATACCCAGTCCCCAATCCCCAATCTCCAATCCCCAGAGACTACTATGCCAAGAACACAAAAGAACGATAATTTTGTTGACAAATCCTTTACAGTGATGGCAGATATCATCCTGAAGATCCTGCCAACCAACAAAAAAGCTAAAGAAGCGTTTGTTTATTATCGAGATGGCATGTCAGCCCAAGCAGAAGGGGAATATGCTGAAGCATTGGAATATTATGAAGAAGCTCTAACACTAGAGGAAGATACCAACGATCGCGGCTATATTCTCTACAATATGGGGCTAATCTATGCCAGCAACGGCGACCACAAGAAAGCTTTAGAACTGTACCACCAGGCAGTTGAGTTAAACCCACGGATGCCCCAAGCTTTGAACAACATCGCCGTGATTTATCACTACCAAGGCGAAAAAGAGAAAGAAGCTGGAGATAACGAGGCTGGCGAAGCACTGTTTGACCAAGCCGCAGACTATTGGATTCGAGCTATTCGCATGGCTCCCAATAACTACATCGAAGCTCAAAACTGGTTAAAAACCACCGGGCGATCGCAAATGGACGTATTCTTTTAGTCATTAGTCATTAGTTCTCTCTTACAAAGTTCTGCTCGCCTGCTTCCGGCGAGCAGACTTTGCGCTTTGTCATTTGCTAAGGACTAATGACCAATGAGCAATGAACCCATAATCAATGACCAATGACAATTTATGATTAACCAAGAACAAGTTCATAAAGTAGCTAATCTTGCTCGTTTAGAATTAACTCTCGAAGAAGAAGAACAATTCACTACTCAGTTAGGAAGTATTCTGGATTATATTCAACAGTTAGATGAACTTGATGTTAGCAATGTGCCTCCAACAACGCGAGCAATTGATGTCAGCAACATCACACGAGAGGATAAATTGCAACCCTATCCTGAGCGAGAAAGCATCCTCAACAGTGCGCCTGAACAAGAAGGGGAATTTTTTAAAGTACCAAAAATCCTCAACGCTGAATAGTCAAAAGCCAAAACTCAAAACTTTTAGATTCTTGACCGTGCCGATTTTAGACTAAAAGCGTTAAAAATTATTTCGGTTCATGCCCCGCCCCTGGCGATGCCTTAAGCAAACCATTGGCTGGGCGAAATAATCCAAAATCCAAAATTTAAAATTGTTTGACTGTTAACTAATAACTAAGGAGATAATTATGGGTTTAGGAATTCTTAAAGATGGTCAGTGGATATCTCAAAGGGATCAAGAAGACTCAGAAGGTAAATTTATCCGTCCATCAACTACTTTCCGCAACCATATTACAGCTGATGGTTCTAGTGGCTTGAAAGCTGAAGCAGGGCGCTATCATTTGTATATTTCTTGGGCTTGCCCTTGGGCGTGTCGCACTGCCATTCTCCGCCAATTGAAAGGACTCCAAGATGTCATCGGGTTATCAGTTGTTGCCGCAGAAATTGATCAAAATAGCTGGGAATTTGGTGATGAACCGGGGTGCATTCCCGATACAGTCAACGGCACTCAATATCTTTGGCAACTTTATCTAAAAGCTGACCCTAATTATAGCGGTCGGGTAACAGTTCCAGTTTTATGGGATATCCAAAATGGAACAATAGTCAATAATGAATCCCGCGAAATCATTCGGATGTTTGATACAGAATTCAATGCTTTCACTAAAGAAAATATTAACTTTTATCCAGAACATTTACAAAAAGTAATCGACGAGACAATTGATAAAATTTATCAACCAATAAATAACGGTGTCTACCGAGCGGGATTTGCTACCACTCAGGCGGCTTATGATGAAGCGGTAACGGAATTATTCACTGCTCTCGACTACTGGGAAAAAGTATTGGGAAATCAACACTATCTTTGCGGCAATCAAATTACTGAGGCAGACTGGTGTATGTTCACTACTCTGTTTCGTTTCGATGTAGTTTATTATGTGCATTTCAAATGCAACTTACGCAGAATTGTAGATTATCCAAATCTGTGGAATTATCTCAAAGAACTTTACCAACTGCCGGGAGTTAAAGAAACTTGCAATCTTGACCACATTAAGCGGCATTATTATAGAAGCCATCCCCAAGTTAACCCAACTCGCATCGTACCCAAAGGGCCACTGATTGATTTTGATGCACCCCATAATCGGGATAAAATATTTGCTTGATTGTTTTGTTCGCTTTTCGTGTCATCGCTTCATGAGTATTACATGTAGCCCAGAACTTAGTACGATTCATCTAGGGTAAAAAAATTTCAAAGCGTTAATTTTTGCAAAATCCAGGTGATAGAGTACAAATACTCAAAATGACAGTAATTCCATAAAGGTTAGAGGATATTTGAAAAGTCCTTTTGTTGAGCTTGAAAACAACTAGCAGTGCTGTGGAGTTCTTCTTTTAAAAGAAGTTACAAAATTTTGGTTAGAGTGTCCAACATTAGACGATGGTAATAAATCCCCAACCACCCGGATGTCACCCCGTAAAGGCAGCTAAAGGGGGGTCAGTGAATAATTTAACTGTGAGAAAGGTCTTCGTGAGTTTTTACGGTTATAACAGAAGGTGACATTACGATACACTGGCTTTTGAATACACCTGAAGTTCAGCAGCAACAAACAAAATCGCTGCTGGTGAATTTCTGCTTAGTATCCTATTGCTTTTTGCTGTATGAAACTTACTCAAATCTACGGCAAGTCTCCCTCAAGAAGGTTTCTTAACATCTAAAAAGACTCCCACTGTTTTGAGACTATAGCTTTAGAATATTTACAAGCTTTACTTACGAATTAGCTCTCTCTAGAGAGAGAAAGTCCTCTTTTTGCTGTCTAAGCTGACATTCTACCTGTTTCTATTGGTATCTGTGTAGCTTAACAAATCGGCGGATTCATTAATATTAAGCCTGTTTTACTATTTAGTTCTTACCCTGGTCTATCAGACTGCCTAGTGTTCTATTTAACTTTGTTCAATAGCTTTTAACCCTTATCGCTCCCATGCTGACCCATCACCGCAAGCCCGTGTGCTTATCACTTATTTCCACTGACCTACCAATCTGGTCTGTTGTGGAAACTGCCGCGACATTGTATCAAAAAGATACTGATAGATTCCATTTGCTGCTGACCGCACCGCCTCTAATTAGCTGTGAAGTAGAGAGTGTTGTAAGTCCAGAGGATACACTTTCTCAAAGTAAGAGCAAAGCTTACGCTCCTAATAGTCCTAGAATTTTGTGGCTGGAGATTTCCCCTTACCGAGTCATCATGACTATGCAAGGTAACGCTCAAGTGAGTTACCGTCACTTTTGGGAACGGGGCGTTTATGGGATTAGTCGCTATTGGTTGCCAACAGAGTCATTGCAACCTAACAATCCTATTCGTTTACGAAATTTTACTAGTAGCCTAATTCTCAACGGACATCCCTTGCCAGAACATTTGCGTCTGGAATATGAATTGTGGGCAGAAAAAGTTCAATTAGGATGCTACATACTGAATTTGGAAATTAAACATTGATGGTTATGGGGAGTAGGGAGTAGGGAAAAGTTTTACCAATACTCAATACCCCATGCCCCATGCTCAATTCCAAATCTTTTTCAACCAAAATAACTGGGTTGGTTTCCAGGTTTCCATTTAATATTGCAACCAACACTCGGCTTTTGATCGCTTGTAACCGGTTTACCCGCCAGCACTGCTTCAATGGCTGCGCGTAAATCTGCGCCTGTTACGGGTTTACCATTACTAGGACGGCTATCATCTAATTGTCCCCGATAAACAAGTTGCCGTTGCTCATCAAATACAAAAAAATCAGGTGTGCAAGCTGCGGTGTAAGCCTTTGCCGTTTCCTGGCTCTCGTCGTAGCATAAGGTAAAATTAAATCCTTGTTCTGTGGCAAATGCTTGTAACGACTCTGGCGCATCATCTGGGTAATTTTGTGCATCGTTAGCACTAATGGCAACGATCGCTAAATCACTTGTAAAATAATCTTTTCCTAACTGCACTAATTCTTGTTGAATGTGCTTTACAAATGGGCAATGCCGACAAATAAACATTACCAACAACGCTTTTTTACTTGCGAAGGTGGAAAGTGAAGTTGCCTTTCCAGATACTACTTCCGGTAGATTAAAATCTGGTGCTTTTGTGCCTAATGGCAACATAGTTGAAGCAGTTAAAGCCATAGTTCACCCAATATTTTGACGCTGATAGCGGCTTTTGCTATCAGTATATTTTTTACTCTAGCACTAATGTTTTCCATAATTTAAGAGACGGGAAATTTCCCGTCTCTTAAATTTGTTGAGAATTAAGTTATGGAAATTAGTTTTTATAGACTTGCCAAAACACCAACGATACCGTGTCCTGTGAATACTTCTAATGCTATTAGAGAGACAAAACCAATCATTGCTAGACGACCGTTGAGCATTTCTGCATAGGGAGTGAAACCAGTGCGATCGCCTTGCTCATCTATATAAACCTTTGGCTCGATCGCAAAGTTGTTCAATTTGCCTTGGTCGTCAATTATAGCAGTGTTTGTACGCATGGATTTTTCCCTGTTTTCTCTTTATGTAAATAACTGTAACAAAATTATTAATTTTTGTAAAGTATCTTAATCTGCTCAAGTAGAAGTCTCAGCCAGAGATATGATCATGGATCGAGTCCAAAGCTATGCATAACAAACAGGCTCCACTCCTTCTGCGTAAGCAATCTCAGTCACGGTAGTTTCTCATGGGGGAAACTCCAAGACCGAACTACCTCACTAATCCATTCCCCAGAAACTAATGCATCGATTTCGAGTAGAGGTTATTGCCAAAACACCAAACCCGCAGCAGGTAATTTATGCCGCGATGCACCAAGACTATACCGATGGGTTCGTGTACGATGAGCGCGACTCTTGGCCCTCGGAGTCACAAAGCGGCGAAGTTATTGTTAAGCGACTTTTAGCGGGTGAGAGAGGACACTATGGGCCTCTAGAGCATCCCCAGATTGTTTTTAACTGTGGCTACTTTCCCCACAGTGTGATGCAGCAGGCTCGTACTCATCGTGTAGGAGTATCATTTGATGTTCAGTCTTTTAGATACACAGGCAACCAATTTATTGATGTATTAGAAGGTAAGAAAGACATAGAAGATGTTTTTTATCTGCGTCCCGTTGGTTATTACACTGATAGGCAAGGCAAAAAATACCATTATTCACCAGAGCAACGAGCAGCAGATTTGCGGTGGTGTCTAGAAGCAGCTAAACGATATAAAGCTGATTTTGAGGGTGGAATGTCTGAAGAACACGCAAGAGGTAAAGTACCTTTTGATTATCGCCAGCATTTTGTAGTTAGCTTCAATTTAAGGTCTTTCTTGCATTTTTGTGACCTGAGAAATAAGAAAGATGCTCAACTTGAAATTCAAAAGTTGTGTGAAATGATGTGGCCTCATTTTGAAGATTGGGCACCTGCGATCGCACAATGGTATGAAAAGCAGCGTCTAGGTAAGGCAAGATTAGCACCATAATCAGAATTTTGGGGCAATTTTATACTGAATTCTGATGCCTCGGCGGAGCGTCTCCAGCTCCGCTCCTGAGTTCTGAATTCTTCTTATAAAAAAAAGGACGTGAAGAAGCAACAGCTAATCTTATTCTTCGGCAATTGACTAAGCGATTTGGAGAACTTTCGGAGGAAATACGCTCTTCCATTTCTAGTTTATCTTTGCCTGTTCTGGAAGATTTGAGTGAAGCACTGTTAGATTTTACTAGTTTGGCCGATTTACAGGTTTGGCTAGAAGCGCGATGAAGGTTTAGACTATCTCATGTAGACTTTTACAGGATAATGGATATTCAAAAAGTTCTATGCGATCGCCTAATTATTTCCTCTGATTCAGATATTATAAGTGGTATTCCTGTGTTTGTTGGAAGGCGAGTTCCATTGCAGACTTTTTCGACGATCTAGAAGGTGAAGCAGCTTTAACCGAATTCTTAGAATATTTTCCACATTTGCAAACTCAGGTGTTGCAAGTTTTAGATATCACTTAGTCTAAATACGAGCCAACGTTACAATCTCTAGTTGATCCTGATATTTACCTTGACGGGCTTCATAACTGATAGCGCATGGTTCACCTTCTAAAAATAGCAATTGCACTACACCTTCATTGGCATAAATGCGACAGTCAGCGCTGGAAGAATTGGAAAACTCTAAGGTAAGATGACCCCTCCATGCAGCTTCAGCAGGTGTTAGATTTGCAATGATTCCACACCTTGCGTAGGTAGATTTTCCAATACAAATTACAGTAATATTCTCAGGAACCTCTAGTTTTTCTAGAGCAACTCCAAGTCCATAACTATGAGCAGGTAAAATAAAGTAACTGCCATTAGCATCTGTGTGCAGTGCTGTTGGCTCTAGATTCTGGGGATTAAAGTTTTTGGGATCAACTACAGTTCCGGGAATGTGGCGAAAAATGCGGAACTCAGCCGGAGAAAGGCGTATATCATAGCCATAAGAAGACAAACCGTAGCTAATTACAGGTTGAACCGCTACAGACTCATCTTTTTGCACTTTTCGGATTAAACTTGGCTCAAAGGGCGAAATTAAACCCTTTTGAGCCATTTCAGTAATCCAGATATCGTTTTTAATCACAACTTCACAGCTAATTCAAACCGAATTACTAGGATATCCTGAATTGAGCATTTTATTTAAGGTCGATAACTCCGGCGGATTTCTGTAATTTGATCTGCCACATCGAGAAGAGATTTTGGCATCTCTGGCCCTGTGAGAATGATATCGACGTGAGGAGGGCGTTTTGTCAGAAAGGCTAAAACTTCTATTTCAGGAATTAAACCAAAGTTAATCGCTAGACTTAACTCATCTAAGACAACGAGAGAATACTTACTCTCACACACTATTTGCTGTGTATACTGCCACAGTTTTTGTAAGGCTTGATTTTCAGTATCGTCTAAATGTGGTGTATCAATACAACGAGGTAAATCACACCTAATCCAATCTAAATTTTGTCCTAGTTGTATAGGTCGATCTTGTCCTTGACGAATACCTCCTTTGAGGAACTGTACTATTAATACTGGCGTTCCTTGTCCAGCTATTCTCAGTGCTTGCGCCATAACGCTTGTAAAAAAGTTGCGATGGGAGCTAGTGAAAACTTGCACTAGTCCTTCCACTGGATATGGTAAGGTAAGGGGTGAATTTATACTTGGAGTTTCTAGCTGGGCAACCATAGGATAAAGTTCAAAAAATTACAATAAATTAAATTTTTGTGCTGGCGGTACTGATTACAAATCTGCCTATATAATCTATCTGTTTTTCACAGTTCTGGTGAATTTGGCAAATTGCATTCTTAGTCAAACACTAGGTTTGTGCTGAAGTCAAGAGTTCTGTTGATTTAGATTTACGTATTTTGTCGGTAATTAGTTGCCAAAATGAAAACATTAGAATTACAGTTCCAATTATTTAAAAAAGCTAGGCATAACGTCTGAAAATCGCTGAATGTTTAGATTTATCGGTTGTTTGGGCAAAACAGACTTAGCAAGTAGTGAATTTGACAGGATGAGGAGTAAATTGTTGTGAGATTGGTAATTCTGGGAGGTTCAGGATCGGGTAAAAGCACTCAAGCACAAAGGCTTTGTAGGTACTTTGATATTCCTTTGATTTCCACTGGTGAGATTTTACGGGAAGCGATATCTGGTGATAGCCTGCTTTCGGAGTTGCAATGGTCGGAAACTGACCCCCGGACTTCTCTTTCGGTTTACGCTAGCCTAAGTGAACTAGGTTACCACGCCCGACCCTATATGCAAAAAGGGGAATTAGTTCCAGATGAAATGATCATTGAATTGATCCGAATTCGCCTCAGACAACCAGATATTAACTGTGATTGGGTGTTGGAAGGCTATCCCCGTACCGCCTTCCAAGCTGAAGAATTAGATTTTTTATTGGATAATTTAGAGCAAAAACTAGATTGGGCAATTTATCTCCAAGTCTCAGAAGCTGTTATGGTTAGCCGATCCTTGGGGCGATCGCTACCAGATGACCAACCAGAAATCGTACAACGCCGTATAGAATTATTCTACGATCGCACCATTCCAATACTTGAATATTACGACCGTCGTCGCTGCTTGTTGACCATCAACGGCGACCAGTCACCAGATATGGTGCAGCAAAATATTTTGACTCTGCTTTCAGTTCCTTAGATAAAAAAGCAGGGGGAGCAGGGGAAGCAGGGGAGGCAGGGGGAGAAGAATTAATAAGCAATGCCCAATGCCCAATGCCCAACAACACTAAGGTAATCTTAAGGCAGTATTGTAAAACTTGAGGCAACTCCAATGGCTTGGCAGCGTCTTGACGGTCGTCTTGCTTACGAACTACGTCCGATCAGCTTTCACCCCAATTTCACTCGCTTTGCCCCCGGTTCTGTTCTCGCAAGATGCGGTGATACTCAAGTCCTTTGTACTGTTAGCGTTAATAAGGGAGTTCCGAAGTTTCTTGAAGGAACTGGTAAAGGCTGGCTAACTGCCGAGTACCGGATGCTACCATCTGCTACCCAAAAACGGCAAGAAAGGGAATTATTGAAATTATCTGGACGGACGCAAGAAATTCAACGTTTAATTGGCCGCAGTTTACGCGCAGCAGTAGATTTTGAGGCATTGGGAGAACATACGCTGACTGTGGATGCTGATGTGTTGCAAGCAGACGCTGGAACTCGGACAACAGCCATCACAGGCTCGTTTGTGGCGTTGGCTCATGCAATTTCTAAATTGTTGGAAGAGGAGGTGTTGGAGCGATCGCCTCTGTGTGGACAAATAGCAGCCGTTTCCGTAGGATTACTGGAGGGAGAGCCATTTTTGGATCTGGATTATATCGAAGATGTGGCTGCAACAGTAGATTTTAACGTGGTGATGAATCAAGATTTGGGAATTATTGAAGTCCAGGGAACAGCCGAAGAAGGCAGTTTTAGCCGGACTCAGTTGAATCAACTGCTAGATGTCGCCCAAAAAGGAATTCAGGAATTGTTAATTGCTCAACGCGAAGCGATCGCAGACTGGGAAACGCTGCTTGTAATTAATTAGTTTTATTAATTTTTAATAAGAATTAATAAATGTATACTTTATGGCGTTAATCAACAAAGTATCAAGTAACTGGGTGTAAATAAAATAATCATGAGAGTGGCTCCAAATAATTCGGGGTCGAATTTCCTCATGATTTGCTCCCCCTGCCCCCTGCCTAATTCATGATGTTAAATGTTTCAAAAGTTAAAAAGGAGAATTGTAATAAGTTCGGTATTGTATTGCCAGAAGCCAGCAATATGATGATAAAGCCATGAACAAAACCGTTGAAGTTCTACCGGATAAGCCAGCGCTGGTTGCACGAGCGCTAGAATTAATTCTGTCGAAGTTAGAAACTGCCATTGAGCAACAGGGGCGGTTTAGCATTGCTTTATCTGGCGGCAGTACACCTAAACCGTTATACGAAGCGATTGCTAATCAAAAGCTGCCTTGGGATAAAATTCATATATTCTGGGGGGATGAGCGTTACGTACCACCAGATCACCCCGACAGCAATGAACTGATGACGCGTCGGGCGTGGCTAGATAGTGTTGATATCCCAGCAGCTAACATTCACCCCGTACCAACCTTAGAAGCTAATCCAGAAGTGGCTGCTGCTAAGTATGAACAACAGCTTAAAGAATTTTTTAATTCTTCTGGGGTCGAGTTTCCCTCGTTGGATGTAGTATTACTAGGAATGGGTGATGATGCACATACCGCATCTTTGTTTCCCCATACAGAGGCTCTCAAAGTACGTGATCGCCTAGTTACCGTGGGTAACAAAGACGGAAACGCCAGGATAAGTTTCACATACCCCTTCATCAACGCTGCGAAAACTGTGATTTTTCTGGTTGCTGGTGCTAATAAACGACCAGCTTTGGCGCAAGTGTTTGCCCCTGTAGCCGATGACTTCACTTATCCATCCCGCTTAATTCGGCCCCAAGGAGAACTTTGGTGGCTGCTGGATGCAGAAGCAGGTTTGGAACTTCAACATTAAACTTGGGAATTGGGTATGGGAAAGAGGACTTGGGGACTCTTGAGAATTGGGGACAAGGGGAAAGACTTGTTGGAAGCTCTAAACTTTTGTCACCTTGTCCCCTTGTCCCCTTGTCCCCTCTGCTCCCCTTCCCCTGTCTAAGAAGTGTCCAATTCATCGTTCCATCAGCAGTAATTGCTAGAATCTAAAGCTAGGGCCGCCCTCTGCTTGCCAGTCCTACCTATATTTATGATGATCTTGAACAAAGGCTAAATATCGATGATCGTCTGCCCTAATTGCAATCATCCCAACCCTGATGGCGCTGTCCAGTGTGAAGCTTGCTATACACCGTTACCTGCGACTACTAACTGTCCCAGTTGTGGGGCAACTGTGCAGGCAGATGCTGCATTCTGTGGTCAGTGTGGCTATAACCTTCACTCCGCAGGAGTTCCACACGTTCATACAGCAGTAGCTACTACAGTTACTCCCGATGTTCCTGTGGAAGTTCCGCCGTTAGTTCCACCCGATCCCCTGCTAGAACTTTTACAACCCGATGCCTTGGGTATAAGTGGTTCTACTAACTCTCATCCTCCCGAATCATCTTTACCAGCAACAGAGGTGGCAGCTCCACCAGAGGAATCTGTGGCTAAAAGCAGCCCTCCAGAACCAGCGCCAACGATCGCAGCTCAACCGATAGTATCTATACAAAGTATTCCTACTCCACCACCGTTGGAACCAGCGCCAGCCCCTGAAGCCGAAGTACAGGAACCAGCCGCGCCAGCACCCACTGCAACAGTTGCCAGAACACAATTGCAGCAGGTTACAGGGCGGTTAATCCACGTTCAAAGCGATCGCTTGATTGAATTGCCGCAAAATCTCTCTGTAATTCATATCGGCAAGCCCAATGACCGAATTCCCCCTGATATAGATGTTTCAGGATTTGCCAATTCAGAAATTGTCTCGCGGATTCATGCAGATATTCGCGTTGAGGGAGATGCTCATTATGTAGAGGATGTAGGAAGTTCCAATGGCACTTACATTAATAATTTGCCACTTTTACCAGGAAATCGTCATCGCCTAAGACCAGGCGATCGCATCAGTTTGGGTAAAGGAGACTTAATGACATTCCTCTTTCAACTTGCTTAACTGATTCTCTATCAATTGTGACATCAGTTTAGGCATTTTCTAGCTATCCTCCGGCATCCCTTTGGAGGAGAAATAAATTAACCGCATCAAACAAGCGACGGATAACTATGTTGTTCTTTATAGCCCCATAGCCGTCGCTTTGATGTGTGAATTGTTGCATTTATCAGCAACTCCATTACCATAATAATTACACTACGATGGATGAAAATACACTGCCAATTTTAGATTTTGAATTGAAGAGAAAATCTAAAATCTAAAATTCAAAATTGAATGACCTATGAAAGAACCAAGTAAAAATTCTGAACCCTTGCTTACCAAAGAAGCCCCACCAGTTGTTGAACGCATGGGCCTAACCTGGCTAGTTGCAGCTGCGATCGCAACTGCTTTACTGTGGCAAATACCAGCAGGGGATTATATCTTATACCCATTTACGATCTTGGCAACTTGGTTTCATGAAATGGGTCACGGCTTAATGGCACTCCTCTTAGGGGGACAGTTTCAGAAATTGCAGATTTTTAGCAATGGTTCTGGTGTCGCAACCTATGGCATCCAGGCGGCATTTGGGCCAATTGGCCCGGCAATAGTCGCAGCCGCAGGCCCAATGGGGCCGCCTCTTGCTGGTGCAGGTTTGATTCTGGCTTCCCGCAGTTTTACAGCAGCAACCCTCTGTTTAAAAATATTAGGGAGTTGTTTGCTATTTTCCGCGTTAATTTGGGTACGTTCCTCCTTTGGATTGGTGGCAATTCCCTCACTAGGTTTCATAATCTTGGGTATTGCCCTGAAAGCACCTCGCTGGGCACAAGGATTTGCGATTCAATTTCTAGGTGTACAAGCTTGTGTGAGTACGTACCATCAACTTGATTATCTATTTAGTAGTTCTGCTGGCCCCCTTGGACTCTCTGATACAGCGCAAATGCAGCGATATTTGCTTTTACCTTACTGGTTTTGGGGCGGGTTAATGGCGATCGCATCTCTGGTGATTTTAGTCCAAAGTCTCCGCGTTGCCTATCGTTCAGAATGAAAAGACAGATTAGCGATCGCCCTCTTGCAGTCACGAATTCAACCCTCAGTATTTTGATTGCTGAATTAGGTACAGAGTGCCTAAAAATATAAACCTTAATTAATCAGTTACAGTTACCTAGTTTAACTGTTAACCAACAAGCTGAAATTCTCGCAGAACTTTTAGCTGCTGCGGTTCATCTGCATAATCATTGTGACGAAGATTTTCAGACGCTAATTATTGAGGAAATGGAGAATTTGCCTGATGATCAGGATTGACTAGTGATTTTAGTCCAAAGTGATTGCGATCGCTAACCATTACCTAAGCTGGCACTTGAGCGCGAATTTCATTTGGACAAGAACGACCTTGTTCAATATCAGCAATATTAGCAAAAGTTGTTTCTGCAATATTGTGGAGAGCTTCTGCTGTAAAAAAGGCTTGATGTCCGGTAATCAGTACATTGGGGAACGTCGTCAGACGCTGGAAAATATCATCTTGAATAATTGCACCAGACAAATCCTCAAAGAACAATTCCGATTCTTGTTCGTAGACATCCACACCGAGATAGCCAATCTTGCCAGACTTCAACCCCTCAATCACTGCTTGGGTATCAATCAACGCTCCTCGGCTAGTATTAATTAGCATCACGCCTGGCTTAATCTGTTTTATAGCCTCAGCGTTAATCAAGTGATGCGTTTCCAGAGTCAAAGGGCAATGTAGGGAGATAATATCCGAGTTGGCAAATAGCTCAGGTAGCTCTACATACTTTCCACCTAGTGCCTCCAATTCGGGATTGCGATAAACGTCATAGGCGAGTATATGACAGCCAAACCCCTTCATAATCTGTCCTAAAATCAGACCGATTTTGCCCGTGCCGACAATCCCCACTGTACGCTCATGCAAATTAAATCCCAACAGTCCATCTAGAGAAAAATTGCCTTCTCGGACACGGTTATAGGCTCGATGAATTTTCCGATTCAAGCTTAAAATCAATCCCACAGCATGTTCTGCTACCCCATAGGGTGAATAGGCGGGAACACGGACAACAGTAATTCCTAAATTTGCTGCGGCTTGTAAGTCTACATTGTTAAACCCTGCACAGCGCAAGACAACTAGCCGAGTTCCCCGTGAAGCAAGAAGTTCTAAAGTTGGCGCGTCAACCTGATCGTGGACAAATACGCAAACCGCCGGAAATCCGGCGGCGAGGATAGCTGTATCCCGATTTAAACGAGGTTCAAAAAACACTAATTCGTGTTGGGTGCGAGAATTTGCAGCTGACAAAAACTTGCGATCGTAGACTTTTGTACTGAAGACTGCTACTTTCATACAAAACCTCAAACTCTATACTGCACAATGTTCGACTACATAATACCTTGACAGTTAGAGAAGCAATGTCTATGATGGGCTATTCGGCAGCTTTGAACACAAAAGAATTTAGGATTGTTTCAAGGTAGATGACTGACTTTTGCTTGTTCGAAGTAACCATACATCACCCGAGAAACTTGACGAATAAAATCCCTGGCTCTAATATCATTATTCGGTCTTCGCACGAAAATACCTGCTAAATAACGCTTACCGGATGGCGTTTCAATAATACCCGCATCGCCTAGTACAAACCGTAAAGTACCTGTTTTATGGGCAATATTTGCACCATAACCTAAGCCAGATGGGAGCAAACTTTTATTATGACAACGAATCATAATACCTAAAACTTGGGATTGACTTGTATCAGAAATTAACTGATTATTTGTAATCAAAGCTGACAGTCGTACCAAATCTTTTGCACTAGTTTTATTAGTTCCTTTAAAGTCTCCTAACATATTGTGAATCACAGTACTTTGTAATCCCCAACTGCGAAACTTTTGATTTAATTTAGATGCACCGCCTAAACGGTCGATAATCATATTTGTAGCAGTGTTATCGCTAATAGTCATCATCTTGGTTGCAGTTTGCAAGAGACTAAGCTTAGTTCCCACTCGTTGATACTGCATATCTCCAGAACCGCCAGCGACATGCTTTCGTCGCATCACTAAAGTTTCGTTTAGCTTGATTCTGCCTGCATCTACTTCCTGAAATAAGGCAATCAAAATCGGATACTTAATTGTGCTAGCAGCAGAAAAAGCTTTATCACCATTAAAACTAAAATAATCCCCTGTTTGTAAGTCCATAAAAAAGATTCCGGGAGTAAGGAATCTATAGTGAGCCATTAATGCTTTAATGGGAGTTCTTAGTTCTGATATCTCTCGCCCGAGAGGAACTACACCAGTAAATTTAGTAGTATTTATTGGGTTGACAGGATCGGTTAAAGGAACCGGAGGAATAAATTTAAGTTTTGGTAGTTGTAAATTAGATTGATTTGGACTCCAGTAATTTATGTTGCCAATTTGATTTGGATTTGGATTTGCTTTTACTGGGGACGATAATAAAATAATACTTGTAAGGCTCAGTAAGAGCGAGCGTATTTTCATGCAGTGCTGTGAGGAGCGTGTTGGATTTATTTACAGAGATTTTCCGAAGAAGTTAATCAAATCCGGATTGATTGACATATTAATCACTAGGATATCCAATGTCAAGAGATATTAATAAGAGATTTTAGGGAATGTTGTAAATAAGAATTGTAATAAAAAAATACAAGGGTAAATATAAAAAATATGTTTATATTACATCAACTAATTATGTAATTATACAAATAATAAGAGATTATGATTGCGGTTGAAATTTTGTTAGCAATGATTTATACATAGCAATTGTGATAAAAAAGCACCCGCAGTTGAACTGATTAAAAAGTGGAAACTGAAAACTACAAAATGACTAATAATTATTGGCTATTGATTTTGCTTTAGGTTATTTGACCGATTTTTCGATTTTTGTCTGATTTTTCGCTTTTGCCGATTCAGACTGAAAGCTATGTCCTATCAGCATTCCCACACCTGAGAACGTAATTAGTCCTCCAGCGATCGCACTTTCGTTAGTATCCTCCTCCAGAAGTGCAATTGAATTTCAGCCTGTGAAATATAATACATTGGATTTTAGAGAAAAAAAGGGGCATTTTTGAGGTAATTAGGCTAGGTTCCCCAAGTGCGATCGCTTTTGTGCGAGTGGTTGAGATCAGAGGATGCTGATTAAAAAAATATTTTATAGAATAATAAGAGGGTTGTTATTTTTAAGTCATGCTGATGTAATAAGATAAAATTTGCGACGTCTTTTTCCATATCTACACACCTTAATTAGCCATCGGCGTTCCCGAACCATTCCGTTACGCAGATAGAGCGATAATGTTATAGTACTATAGGAAATATGCTAAAATTTCCCTTACTTCACAGCATTTGAATATTCAAATGTGTGAATAATATACCTGGAGAGGTGTCCGAGCGGTTCATGGTGACGCACTCGAAATGCGTTTTGGGGAAACCCAACGGGGGTTCGAATCCCCCCCTCTCCGTTTAAAATAATTGCCGAAGAACTAGACAAACAGATGATGTTTAGCTTCATAGATGGTATGTAGGACTATTTACAAGTAAGAGCACACAGATGTACGCCCCTAAGCATATATATGTAAGGCAATACTTGTCAGGTTTTGGGGAAAAGGGGAAGGGGAAAGGGGAAAGAAAAAACCTTTAACCTTTTCCCAAAACCCAATTCCGAGTTAAAAATGCACAAAGCGTGCAGTATTGATATGTAAGGGAACTTGTGTGAAACGGGATTATATACCAGTATTTACTTAGTTAAATATTGCCAAAAGTACATTAAAATATACACTGACTACACATTTTTTTGGGATACACTAATGCCATCGTGTGAGGAGTGAACGATGGTAAATCGCAGCATGGGGAAAGTACCCTCATTTATTGTTATCAGTGTTTGTTTATATCTAGGTATTAGTATAGGAATCGTTATCCGGCTTGGGCAATCACAGCGATTAAACGCTGCTACTACACCCACTAAACCTGTATCATTCCCATTAGCTATTCCTGTTACGCCATCAACAAAAGGACAAACCTTTCGAGAGACTATTACTATCAAAGCCGTTGGAGATATTATTCCCGGCACTAATTTTCCTAACTATAGATTACCCCGTTTTCGAGAGCAATTATTACCAAAGTCGGTGAGAATTCACTTGCAAGGATCTGATATCTTGTTTGGTAATTTTGAAAGTAGCTTAACTAATTATCCCTACACTACTAAAGATATTGGTCGAGGACAAGTCTTTGCCTTTCGCTCTCCACCTGGATATGCTCGGCTATTTGCTGAGGCTGGTTTTAATGTGTTTAATATGGCTAATAACCATGCAATGGACTTCGGCCCGGTAGGGTTCAAAGATACAAAGAAAAATCTTGAGGCTGTGGGCATTGCAACATTAGGTCATAAAAATCAAATTCTTTATTTGCAAGCTAACAATATTCCTGTGGCAATGATCGGGTTTTCTCCTTATGAAATGTATAATTCCATCAATAATTTAGGAGCAGCCCAAGCACTTGTAACAGAAGCTAAAAATAAGGCCAACATTGTAATAGTATCGATGCACGCTGGAGCCGAAGGAACGGGGGCGCTACATGTTAAGAATGAGACAGAGTTTTTTTATGGAGAAAACCGAGGTAATTCGATTAAGTTTGCTCGAAACATGATTGATGCGGGAGCAGATTTAGTATTAGGACATGGGCCTCATGTTCCGAGAGCGATGGAAATTTATAAGGGAAAAATTATCGCTTATTCTTTAGGCAACTTTCTGGGATATCGAACTTTATCTACAAATGCCCAGACGGGTGACTCGATGATTTTAGAAGTTAAACTTAACTCGGCGGGAAATTTGGTATCAAGTAAAATTATTCCCGTGCGGATGAATGGGCAGGGAATCCCTCAAATTGATCGGTATTTTCGGACTGTGAAACTTATGCGTTCTTTGAATACTCAAGCTTTTCCCAAAAATCCGGTAAAGATTAATAAGAAGGGTGAGGTTGTTGTACAGAAGAATAAATCTGACAATTCAGTTAATGTAGAAAAGCCCAAGAAAAACTTAACCTCTTCCCGACCTTTAAGGGCAAAAGTCCAAAATATCTATCCTAAAAGGAGAGAGATTTACAATACCTTAGCCAAACTACGAGGGTTCAATGCCCGTAGAACTGGGATGAATACGCCCTAAAGAAGTGAGCTTGGCAAAAATTTGCGCTAATAAAATACGCTCAGGCTTTTGACTCTATTTTTGCCAAACATCATGGAAGCGTAGACGCTCAAGGGCGGCTTGTCGTCAGACATCGCTCAAAGGTAGTCTCTTATATACTCTGTGTACAACGGACTTATTAAACAGCTTATTCGACCATGATATTACTGGAAATTCTTCCATCCGGCATAACTGTAGTTTCTGAATTTAAATGTCTATTTTGATTCTAAGTTTTATTTTTACCTCAGTAATTACCGATAGATTAAGTAGGGGTACAGAATATGGGGTTAAATGCTGGCAGATAGCATGTCGGCATTTTCTAATTTTCTCTGCCAGAAAATTAGTTAAATTTTTATACCAAAACTTGACTTTCACAAATCACTACTTCTATTGTTTATCTAGCTTGTGTGATGTGACCATTACTGGATCAAAAGTGGAATATCACAATTGGCTGAGACTGACTGGTACTTTTTTATCCGCACGTCTCAAAACCTGTAATTTAGGGAAAAATGACAGCAGTTCAATTATGAAATGAAGCAGTCAATGACGATCTTTCAGATGATATACGCAATCCCACTGCACTTAGCTCCCTGAGTGTAGGAGAGAATATCATCACAGGTGCATTACCCGAATCTTTGCAAAACAATCTTGATGAGTTCTCATTTGTAGTTCCTCAAGGACTCACCGTCACCGCAATTCGCGTTACACAATTAATAGTTAGCTGGCTTTGGACAAAGGTCTTGCCCTTGCTCTAAAAGGCTGGGGCAAAGTTGGAAAGCGCTTAGAAGGCTTGGAGGCGCAATATTATTTTTATCGATTAGGTAATTTTTAATACTTTCGGTTCCGTGCAAATCTCCGTCGAGTGAGATCCGAGACCTAACCGAGCTGGAAGCGATCGCTATCAGTGCCAGTGGCAGCGATACCTTGGTGCAGTTAGGCACCACCACACTAGCGACACTAACAGGTGTTAAGTCTAGTCTCATTATCTTAGCCGATTTCGTTACAGCTTAGACGCTTCCTTTCTCGACAGTGTTCGCTATTGTCGTGCTGTTTTTGCATGGAAATATCGGGCAGCAGATGCGCCAGCCTCAAGATAACCCCCTAATCTTCTCAACAAGAAAGGCAGAAGGCAGGAGGCAGAAGGAATACTGTCTTCGCCTTCTGCCCGTGACCAGAGGGAACATGTTCTTACGTCCCCCACCATAATCTCTGATTTGGTGGCCAAGAATTGGGCGGCTTTATTGCCCCGTTCAAATTCTTCCCTTCTGCCCTCTGCCTCCTGCCTTCTTTACTATCTAAACTTTCCATAGCCATTAGCTTCTATGTCTTCTAAACTAAATCGCAATTATTCAAATCACAGTATTGCAACGGTTTCTCCTAATTTCGCTGACGCTCTCTTGTCATCATCTACTGATTCCAAACCGCCTTTGGTATCGATCGTCATGCCAGTGTATAACCGCGATCGCTACTTAGAAGTGGCAATCAGCAGCGTGCTGAACCAAACCTACCGAGACTTTGAACTGTTGATTTGGGACGATGGCTCAACCGATCGCTCCCTAGATATTGCCAATCACTATGCTCAACAAGATGCTCGCGTTCACGTCATCGCTGCCGCTCATCAAGGTGCCGCTCATGCCCTCAAGGGGGCTTATGCTGCGGCTCAAGGCACCTACATTGGTCAGGTCGATAGCGATGATGCCTTAGATTTCCGAGCGCTGGAACTCACTATTGCGGTGCTGAACTCTCATCCAGAAGTGGGCATGGTCTACACCGATCATTGGACAATAAACGCAGGCGGACAGGTACAAGGGTTAGGGCATCGCTGCCAAATCCCCTACAGCCCAGACCGACTGCTAATTGACTTCATGACGTTTCACTTCCGGCTGTTGCGTCGCTCGGTCTATGAGCAGATTGGCGGCTTTCGGGAAGCGTTTGAATCAGTCGAGGATTACGACCTGTGTTTGCGCCTGTCAGAAGTGACCGAGGTTTGGCATTTGAATCAGCCGCTCTACTACTACCGTTTGCATCCGACCAGTGTCAGCAGCACTCGCACGATTGAACAAGTGCTGAAGTCGCAGCTTGCAATTAACGAGGCGTTATTTCGACGCGGCTTGAGCGATCGCTATCAACTGCGGGTGGAAGTGCAAGCAAGATTCTTTATCGATCAAAAGCCAACCAATGCTGGTGCTGTACCTGCTACCTCGCAGCAATTGCAGCAGTCCGATTCTATCCCCCACGAGGAGAGCGACAGGGCTTCTTATCCTTCTTACTCTCACGCTGCCTGAAGCCATTCCTGGCAATCGTTCCCCTCCCAAACCAGAGGTGGAACATCCCAACCCCAACGATTCCATTTGACCAGTATCTCGACCGATTAACTTGTTGATAGCTTAAGAGATTTTAATCATGGCAACGTTCACTGTAAACACCATCAATGACGAAAACGACACCAGCAACAACACTGATTCACTGCGAGAGGCAATCATTGCCGCTAACAACACGGCAGGCGATGACATCATCATCTTCGATGTGGCTGCCAATTCTACCTTCCGCCTGACTAGTGCCTTACCAACCATTACGAGCAACATCAGCATTCAAGGCACGAGTGGCAGTAATCTCACCATCAGCGGCGATGTCAACAACAACGGCATTAACAACGCAGGCGATGTGTCATTATTTTCTGTCAATCAAGGTATTGTGTCTATTGCGAACCTGACACTAGCAAACGGTAGGGCGCAAGGCAGCAATGGTGTCAATGGTGCAGGGGGTAACGGTGGGTTTGGCGGTGCCCTGTTTATTAACAACGGCACTGTCACCATCAACAACGTCAACTTCACCAACAACCAGGCGATCGGCGGTAACGGTGGCACTGGCAACAACGGTTTGAACGGCGGTGGCGGCAACTCCGTCAGTGGATTTATATTGCAGTCTGGTGGCCTCAACGGCGGGGATGGCGCCAACGGTAGTCCTGGTGGCGATGGCGGAACTGGCGGCTTCGGCGGCGGCGGCTTCGGCGGCGGCGGCGGCTTGGGCGGCCGCGGCGGCGGCGGCGCCTACGGCAGCAGCGATGGTGGTGCTTTTAACGGCGGCTTGGGTGGCAACGGCGGCTTGGGTGGCTCCGGTGGCTTAGGTGGCTTCGGCGCTGGTGGTGGCGCTGGTGGTGGTGGTGGTGGTGGTGGTGGTGGTGGTGGTAGCGCTGGTGGTGGTAGCGCTGGTGGTGGTGGCAGCGCTGGTGGTGGTGGCAGCGCTGGCAGCGGCGGCTTCGGCGGCGGCAGCGGCGGCAGCGGCGGCAGCGGTGGTAACGGCAGCGGCGGTACTGGCGGCAGCGGCGGCAGCGGCGGTACTGGCGGTACTGGCGGTACTGGCGGCGGCGGTGCGGGGTTAGGCGGTGCTATCTTCATTCGGTCAGGCAGCCTCACCCTTTTCAACACCAGCTTCACCAGCAACTCCGCCACAGGTGGCACCGGAGCGAGCAATGGACAGGGCTTAGGCGGGGCGATCTTTGCTGTGACGCCTCAACTTGCTACTCAGGCAGGCGTGACGACAGCTCCCGTAGTCAGAGGAAGCAACTTTACTTTTTCAGGCAACACTGCCTCGACTAGTAATAACGATATCTATGGCTCCATTGATTCCGTTCCCAATACCGCTCCCACTGCCGTCAATCTACTCAACCCTACCACCACGCTGGCAGAAAATACCCCCACTCCCTCCGCAATTAAGCTGGCCGATATCAGCATCACTGACGATAGTTTGGGCAGTAACACCCTCAGTCTGAGTGGAGCTGATGCCAATTTCTTTGCCATTCAAAACAACGCCCTCTACCTCAAAGCCAACACCACCCTCAACTATGAAGGTAAAGCAGCTTACAACGTCACGGTGAACGTGGATGACTCCACGGTGGGCAACACTCCCGATGCCTCAACCAACTATACCCTCACCTTGAGCAACGTTAACGAAGCGCCCACTGCCGTCAATCTACTCAACCCTACCACCACGCTGGCAGAAAATACCCCCACTCCCTCCGCAATTAAGCTGGCCGATATCAGCATCACTGACGATAGTTTGGGCAGTAACACCCTCAGTCTGAGTGGAGCTGATGCCAATTTCTTTGCCATTCAAAACAACGCCCTCTACCTCAAAGCCAACACCACCCTCAACTATGAAGGTAAAGCAGCTTACAACGTCACGGTGAACGTGGATGACTCCACGGTGGGCAACACTCCCGATGCCTCAACCAACTATACCCTCACCTTGAGCAACGTTAACGAAGCGCCCATAGCCAATGATGATAGTGGCTTTACGGCCGGTGCAGGCATTGCTAAATCGATCGCCATTGCCAGCTTGCTGGGCAACGACACTGACCCCGATGCCAACTCCAACTTGAGCATTACCAATGTCACCAGTTCCTCAGGCACAGTTGCCATCAACGGCAGCAATATTGTCTTTACTGCCAATGCCAACAACACCAGCGGCAGCGCATCGTTTGTCTACACTCTCAGCGATGGCAACCTGACGGATAACGCAACGGTGACACTAGCAGTGGGCAGAACCATCAATGGCGGCAATGGCAAACAAACGCTGACTGGCACCGCAGGTGATGACATTATCAGCGGTTTCAATGGAGCCGATACGCTGAGTGGCGGGGCTGGGGATGATTTGCTCAACGGCGGCAATGGACCAGACGTGCTCACAGGAGGTGCAGGACGGGATACGTTTGTGCTGGCAAAAAATGCTGGAGGCGACACCATCACTGACTACACAGACGGGGCTGACTTCATCGGTTTGACAGGCGGATTGAGCTTTGGGCAGTTGACCATCAGTGCCAGTGGCAGCAATACCTCGATCCAGTTAGGCAGTGAAACGTTAGCCACCCTGACAGGAATTAACTCCAATCTGATTACCTCTGCCGATTTTGTCACTATCTAAGTTAAAAAATGCAATTGCAAAGCGCGATGTCTCATCAACTTAATTGTTGGGGCGATCGCGCCATTTTTTTGTCCACCGTCAAAACGCCCTCAACATGGGGTACAGCCGAGATACGTACAAATTGGAACAAGTTGTGAGTTTTGTAAAATAAAAGAGTTAAAACCATTGATTTAGCGTTGTTTTAAGCCGTGGTTTTGAGTTGTCGTTGTCAGAGACAATAACTCTACTACCGCAGCCCTATCTCTTCAAAGTTTACGATCGCACGCAAGCTGGGAAATTTATGCGAAGACAATAACTCTATTACATCGGCCCTCTCTTCATCCTCTTATTTTGGCTAAAGTATTGATTTAGAGAGAAGTTTTTTAGATGACGAGAATAGTCAAAAGAGTAAATAATAAATTTACCTAAAGATAAAATAATAAACAAAAAGATGTTTTTGTATTAGCAAGAGGCGTTCAATTTTAGATTGTGAATTTTAAATTTTAGATTGAATAAAAATTTAAAATTGACTAATTATTGTCATCTTGTAGCTTTTCCTGAGATTTCTGATCGTTCTGGGGTTGACTATCAGTCGGTGAATTTTGCTTGTCCAGTGTCGGTACTACTACAGCAGAAGGATCTGACTGTTTGGATTCTGACTGTTTAGATTCTGTCGCTGGCGCTGTTGGTATAACCACAGGATTTGACGGAACTATCGGTTGAGGAGAAGCAGAATTCTGATTAGAAGCGGGTGAGTTATTTTTTGGTAGTGGTGCAGGAGAAGCACTACGAGATGAACGAATAGCCCGTAGTTTTTCGACTAACGAGGGGGTAGGCGAAACTTTAGGTGAAGGTGCGGATTGCTCAGAATCGCCGCGTTGTGATTTTGTAGGAATGTTAGGAGTTTCTTGTGGGAAAGAACGACGATTACGCCGACGCTGCTTGGAATTATAAACAGGTGCTGATTCGCTTCTTGAGGTGGTGTTAGTCTCTTCACGACTCTCTAAGCTAGGAACTTTTGCAGGTGGTTCTTGAGTTGGCTGTTCAAAAAGTGGTTTTGCGGTTGGCTGTGGCTGAGATTTGGGTAAGATGCTAGTGATGCCAAAACCCGCCGTAGCAGCAACCAGGGCTACACCTATACCAATGAATATTTGAGATGATCCCAGTTTTTTTGCCAGTACATTTTTTTTAGCCATGCCTGGGTTGGGCTGCGCCAAACCAGATGGTTTATGAATGCCATTCTGAGAAGTTTTCCCATTCCCAATTAAAGTTACTGCCTGCTGGGCAGATAAATTGACAGTTGGCACTGCATAAGTGGCTAAGGCTTGCGGTGTCATATTAGCCCCATTTCCAGGTAGCAGTTGTAACCACTCAGCAACTGTCGCTGGCCGAAAACGAGATTCCACCGCCATACCGCGCATTACGGTCTGGTTGACAGAAGCACTTAAGTGTGGTTGCAATTCGCGGGGGGAAGGCATTTGCTCGCGATCGCGCAACAATGCTGGCATAGGAACCTGAGCTGTCAGCAGTGCATACAAGGTTGCCGCTAAACCATAAACATCTGTGGCGGGTGTGCGCGGCGCTTGCGTTAAATACTGCTCAATAGGAGAATAACCTTCAGAAACCATACCTGTGTGAGTCTGCCTGACACTGCCATTAAATTCCCTAGCAATGCCAAAATCAATCAGTACTACTTCCTGGGTTCCTTCACGAAGGATAATATTATCTGGTTTGACATCTCGATGTAACAAACCGTTGTTATGTACTACCTGCAAGGCTGCACCAATTTGCCGGATGTAATGAATTGCTGTGGCTTCTGGTAAAGGTATCCCTGGTAATACAAATGCGTCTCCTAAGGTTTCGCCAGGAATGTATTCCATCACCATGTAAGGCAGTCCAGCCTCGACAAAAAAATCACTAACTCTGACTATATTTGGGTGAATACACGTAGCTAATCGTCTGGCTTCATCTTGGAATTGGCGCTCAAATTTTGCAAAATCAGGATGTTGTCGCAGCCGTTCATTGATGGTTTTCATCACCACCTCCTGGCCCAAGTAGTGATGCGTAGCTTTAAACGTAATGCCAAAGCCACCCCGCCCTATTTCTTGAATTAGGGTATATTTTCCATCTTGCAAAATTGTGCCTGCTAACATAAATCCTGAGTCCTGAGTGAGCAGATAAGTAGCGAGTCCTGAGTATTAAGGGATTCCTAAAAGATTTTCCCATATTTTTTGATATGGGGCAGGGTTTTTGCCTGTCTATCTTACGGGATGATTTAGTTGTTGGAATCCAAGTAAGAAAGACCTCCCTATAAACACAACAGTTTTATCTTTATAGGATAACGCGAGAGTCAAGAAATCCTGAAGTAGGAGACAGGATAAAGCTGTCTCCTATATCCGTGATATCAGGGAGAAAGCATGACTAGACACCGCTAGTTGCTGCAATACCAAAGACTAATTCACTGACTCGACTTAAAAACACCAATTCAGTAATCTTTAAAATTATATAGAAATTTAGGAGATACACTACTTTTAATTTTGTTTATAGTTGCACCTGAAATTTTAGCTAGTAATTTTTGTTACTTTTTTAATCAATATTTTAGTTTCCTTCTCTGCTATTTTGAAGTTCTCATATCAGCTTTCGCCGTTGACTATATTTAAAAATTTATTCCCAAAATAGCTAATACGAACATTTTCAACATTCATTTCGTTGTATGTTGGTTTACCTTGTAGGTTACTTACATCACATAAATCTCTTGTAACTAAGTTAGATAAAGTATCCCGTAATATTTCGTCTGTAACATCTATTCCTTTTTGTTTTAGTTGTGTTATTATTTCATCATTTGTTATTTTATTATTATTTCTACGCTCATTACGTATAATCTCTAGCACATTAGCATCTGTAACATCCAATAATCTTAGGGTTTCTACATATTTAGGATGTATTGAAATTCCTGCAAGCGATGACATCAATAGGTTAGCCCATTTTTCCTGCATACTTTCGTTTGATTCAAACGATGCTTCCTCTGTCCACTTGAGAAGAAATTTTTTGTCAACATTACTTCCTGAAATTTTTTTTTCTTCCATCCGTTTTTGTGCTTTTTGTAAAGCTCTATAAACATTCTCTTCTCGCCAGCTTTTTACAATATCTCCTAAAGTTGAACCTAATTCTTTAGCTGCTGGGCCAAACAACGTTTTCATTAATTCTTTTATTCCCGATTCTTTATATAACTCTACAATTGCTTTTGAAGCTTCTCCTAGACCGGTCAAATCCTGTGCCATAATAGTACCTTTAAATATCTTGCAGAAAAATGTTACTTCTAATGGGTGTTATTGATTCTATATTTATCACTTCCCTAACAAGAAATAACCCTTTCTATTTAAACCTTGATTGTGCTTAGTGTCTAGCTACTATTTACAGCAAGGTCGTTAGCAGTTTAGCAGCGAAATTTAATGCACGGCTGGATGTAGTGCGTTGCAACTGCATGCAGTAGTCAACTGACGACTTCAATTTCCAAAGAGTTATCGTGTCAAAACGAGAATTTCGCTTAAAGCTAGAGAAACTTTCATCTACTTGACTCCTATTTTTGCGGTTTTTGGAAGAAATCCGCATAATGTGCTGAATGCTCACTTTCTTAAAATCGCTGACCTATACCTAAATGCACTTTGCTTTCTCCTTGGTCATTAATGCCATAGTCAGCCCGAATTAAGCCTAGTGGTGAATTTAAGCGCACTCCAGCCCCATAACCAAAACCATAGCCTGCTTTGCCTCGCACACCTGCTGGATCTCCTAATACAGTATCACCGGAGCCTAAGTCTGAGGCAAAATCGGCAAATAATACACCCCCTACGATTGGTAAGACGGGGAAGCGATATTCTGCAGAAGCTAACACATAACTGCGACCACTCCCGACATCTCCAGAATCGTAACCGCGTACTGAGTTGGAACCACCCAAATTAAAGCTTTCGTAGGGCGGTAAATTACCAAGGACAGTACCAGCTTGCAGATTCACAGCAAATACTTGTGGTTGTTTGGTGTTAAATAACTGCACTGGCAAATATTGGCTGTAATTGGCTTTGAGGCGATTTAAGGAAATATTTCCTTGACCGATGGGGACAGATTGTTCTGTACTCAAACTCAGAACGGAACCTTTAGTGGGATTGAGGGGATTATCTCGTTGGTCTTTGGTGGCGGTGAAGGATACGGTAGTTAGGTCGTCAACACCAGTTCCACTCGCAGATAGGGGATTGCCTTGAGCATCGGTTGGGGTAATATTACCTTGGCGATCGCGAATACTAGTTCGGGTATAGTTTAATCCTAATGAGGTATTCCAGTCATCAATTGGTCGCTGTAAGCTGACACCACCACCAATTTGACCTTCTCGAACTTTGTCGCCGTTAGCAAGCTTAATCTTGTCGTCAAAGGTTTCCGAAAGTTCTTGACTACGAAAAGCATTCACAGTGTACCCTAAGCGATCGGGGTTAGTTATCCGATAGGGACTGATAAATTTGCTATTAAACTGCAAGTCTCGGCTACTTACACCAATATTCACACCTAAAGTATCATTAACACCACCAACATTCTGATCTTGATAGCTGATTGTACCTATTAACCCCTGATCGGCATTGTAACTACCACCCAAGTTAACACCACGCGCCCCAGTTTCTTTGAGTTGGTAGACTAAATCTAGTTTTGTCGCATCTCCTTCTAAGGCAACATTTACAGTCTCAAATAAACCAGTCCGATATAGCTGTTGTATGTCTTGTTTAACTATATTTTCTTGGAAGATTTGACCAGGTTTTAGCTTGAGTTGCTGTTGCAGGAAATCTGTTTTGGTGCGTCCTCCCACGGGATTACCCTTGCTATCAATAGTTTTACCCTCGTCGTTGACAAAGCGGAATTTAATATTACTCACCAAACCTTCAGCAACATTTACAGTGAGAATACCTTGAGAACTGGGTTTAATTGATAACACCCGTGCCAAATTATAACCATTGTCGGCGTACCATTTGTTAATTTGTGCTACTCCTTGCCGGAGTCCAGCAGGACTGATGGTGGTTCCAATTTGAGATTGTAACTGTTGTTGGGCTACTTGGTAGGTGAGTACTTTAGCACCAGATAATTGCAGCGAGCGCACAATCACTGGTTGCACTTGATAAACTACATTCAATCCAGCCTGTGTGCTAAAGCTATTCACATTCACATTGCTAAATAAACCTGTATCTAAAATTGCGGTTACATCTTTTTGTAGCTGGCTTTGACTGGTTTCTCCACCCACCTGGGTTTTAATTACTTTGCGAATGATTTGCTGCAATTCCTGATTGGCTCCTACTACCTGTACATCTGTAGCCGTAACTACTAAATAGTTATCTGTAGCAGGGGTTTGGGGACGAGAAGCAGAGGAAATAAGGGGGATTATTACTGATTGTTTTAGTGTTGCCTTGTCTACTGGTTTTAAAACTACTGTGGAGTTGTTGTTAACAGTTGTTGGCACTGGGGCAGTATTTTGGGAAAATTGTTGTGCAACTATAGTTTCTGGCGAAGCAATTGTTTCTATGCGGGTGGGAGCATCTTCAATTACTGGCACTACTAAGTCATCGGTTTTTGTAGTTGGAGTGACGGCTTTAGTCGGTGCAGCCGTTGCTTGCTGAGTAACATTGGCAGCAGCCAAAGTCGCTAAAGTCAAAATTGCAGTAGCAGAAATTTTCATAATATATAATATTTAAGCTAATTAACTGAGAGTTAGTTATACAAAAATACGGTTCAGTTAAGGCTAAAACTCTTTGTCAAACTCAATTTTTTTAACGTAGACGCTTCTCTACGAGACGCTACGCGAACGGCTTGCCGCAGGCTACCGCCAAGGACGCCAAGGACGCAGAGAGAAGAAAGAAATGCTTAACTGAACTGTATTGAGTTATACAAAGGTTCAGGAATAGGGATAACACTAACTTCCAGCTTATTTGTGGATTTACCCATTCATACCTTTGTATATACTAGACAGTTAATTATCATTTTTTGTTTCACGCTAGCAGTATGAAATGCTCAGATCCCCATTTACTATTAATTCTGTACGCCTGGGTAATAAATATTGCTTTAAAAGTTGAAGGAATATAAGACTAATATTTGATTTATGAAAAAGCTCGGTACAGATCGAGAAGCCTAATTCCTTATTCCCTACTTCCCACTCCCTGCCCCCGTAAATAATTTCAAACATCAAATACGATTCTTATAGAGTTTTAATATTAAATATAGGACTAATGTTTGATTTCTGAAAAAGCTTGGTACAAATTAAAAAGCCTAATTCCCTATTCCCTACTCCCTACTCCCCACTCCCCGCCCACGGAGATAATTTCAAAAATCAAATACGATTCCTATAGTATTGTTATCCACTTCTAATAAATATTTCTGTTTATTAAAAGAAAATTATAGTGAGAAAGGAGTTACCATCGGCAACCCCTTTCTCACCATAATGATTCTTCTTGTTAAAGAAATATTATCTATTGTTTTTCTATTCGGCCCAACCTGCGCTTGAGGCAAGGCTAGGACTTTGCTGTTTCAGAAGTTCCACCACCTTTTCAGCAACACCCGTTGCTGAGGCTGGGTTTTGTCCAGTAACTAAGCGATCGCTCACCACACTTTTTGCTTGAAAGTTCGGTGCTTTATCTACTGTTGCACCCCGCTCAATCAACTTTGCTTCTAACAGAAAGGGTACAATATCGGTTAATCCTGCTGCTGCTTCTTCTTCGTTGGTGAAGACAGACACTTTCTTTCCGGCTACCAAATACTCATTATTTGAAAGTCGGATGTTGACCAACCCAGCAGGGCCATGACACACGGCAGAAACTACACCACCTCGTTCGTAGATGCTTGCTGCAATGCTAGCCAACTGAGAATTGTCAGCAAAATCCCACATTGTGCCATGTCCACCCGCAAAGAAGATTGCATCATAAGCTGATGGATCAACCTCACTTGGTTTCAATGTATTTTCCACCTGTGCCATCTTCTCAGGGTTGTCGAGAAATGCAGCGTTCGCTGGATCATTACGATCAATCCCAATCATGGGTGCTTTCCCACCTTTGGGACTGACGTAATCAACAGTCAAGCCAGCTCGCTCGAAAACGGCGACTGGGTGGCTCACTTCTGGCAAATAGTATCCGGTTTCTTTGCCTGTGTTTCCCAAGGTGTTATGGCTGGTTAAAACAACTAGAACTTTCTGAGACATAAAGTTAGTTCCCATTATTAAATCAAAGATTGGCATCAGATAAACCTTCAAAGAGCTTGTGTTTACCTGATATAGGACTCCTATTTGATTGCCTGAAAAACCATAAGAGCTAACTGTATAAAGATTTAGCTCTCAGTATATTTAACAATAATCAAGTAGAATTCCTATAGCTTTATACTAACCCAAGTTGCGGTTTATCAAAATCTGGGTGCTTTTCATAGAACTCAGTGCTGAGTCCTGAGTGAATTAAGAAATACTCAGCATTTTTTTACTTGGTAAAAGTGCCGATACCACTTGCTTCATGCCGAGAAAGCTTTCTACCGCAGTGGCTACCCCTTGTTGAGTGGTCTTTCAAATCGAAGCCGAGGCATTAGCTAAACACTCCGCTAACGCTAAGGGAACTCGGCACTGTTCATGGCATGATATCAGCATCGCTTGATACTCACAATACTTAATGCAAGATTCTATGAGTAATGTATCCCGGTTATCCCTAAGCTCTAACTCTCAAGCTGCAACTTCTCCTTTACACTTACTTGTATTAAGTAATGGTCATGGGGAAGATATCATTGCAGTTCGGATTTTACAAGAACTCCAACGACAATTAAACCCACCAGAAATCTTTGCTTTACCTTTGGTGGGTGAAGGACATGCTTACCAACAGTTGGATATTCCCCTCATCGGTTCAGTTCGCACTATGCCTTCTGGCGGCTTTATTTATATGGATGGCCGCCAATTAGCACGGGATGTACGCGGTGGTTTGTTACAACTTACCCTTACCCAGATAAAAGCTATTCGTCGTTGGGTGAGTTCTCAAAAAAAATTAGGTCATAAAAGAGCGATTTTAGCGGTGGGAGATATTTTGCCACTGTTGTTTGCAACTTTCAGTGGCGCTAATTATGCTTTTGTAGGTACGGCGAAATCTGAATATTATGTGCGGGATGAAGCTGGATTATTACCACAAAAATCTAAAGATATGCGTTGGGAAAACTTTTCTGGTTCAGTTTACCATCCTTGGGAACGTTGGTTAATGAGCCGTCGCCGTTGTAAGGCGGTGTTTCTTAGAGATGCACTGACGACGGAAACATTAAAACAATGGCCTATTCCAGCTTTTTATTTGGGTAATCCCATGATGGATGGTCTGCAACCGACCTTTTCACGCCAACAATTTTATAGTCAGGATAGCCAACAACAAGAGACTGTTCGACCTTTTGTAGTAACTCTTCTTTCAGGTTCCCGTCCACCAGAGGCATACGCCAACTGGGAAGCAATTATGATTGCTGTATCTGCGTTGATGGCAAGTTTCCAAGAGCGAAATTCGATTTTCTATACTTCTAACCGAGTGATCTTTTTAGGTGCGATCGCTCCGGGTTTAGACTCTCATATTTTATCCCAAAGTGTCCAATCCCAAGGTTGGCGCACTGAATCAACATGTCCTATCCAAATTGCTGATGCGAATGTTTTGACATTTAAAAAAAGAAATGCATATTTACTGATGACACAAAAAGCTTATAATGATTGCTTACATTTGGGAGATATAGCGATCGCTATGGCAGGTACAGCCACAGAACAGTTTATCGGTTTAGGAAAACCTGCGATCGCAATTCCTGGTAATGGCCCTCAATATAACCGTGGCTTTGCTGAAGCTCAAAGTCGTCTTTTAGGCTCATCTTTGATTTTAGTTGAGCAGTCAGCAGAAGTAGCGAAGGTTGTACAGTCTCTATTCAAAGATCCTGATATTTTGCAAATTATTGCCGAAAATGGTCTACGACGCATGGGTAAACCCGGAGCAGCATTACGCATTGCAGAATATTTACAGGAAAGATTTTGATTGGGCATTGGGCATTGGTTATTTCCTCTCTACTCCTCTGCTCCTCTGCTCCTCTGCTCCCCCTGCTCCCTCATCCCCCCTTCCTTACGCTACCAACCCAGAACGTAAAGCCCTTACAGCAGCTTGGGTACGGTCATCCGCACACAGTTTATTTAAAATATTACGAACATGGGTTTTCACAGTACCAACTGTAATGTAGAGTTTCTCGGCAATTTGCCCATTGCTACACCCAGCTACAATCAATTCTAGGATTTCTAGTTCTCGTTGAGTCAGGGGGTATGTTTCCAAAACTTGCTCGTATTCTGATGCCAATGCCTCAATTTTTACAGTCTTCGGCGTTTTATCAGAACCTTGGCTCTCTCCAGGAATACCTTGGCGCATCTTCCGCAATACCACGTTGGCAATTGCCGGATCAATCCAAGAATTACCACCGTGAGTCGCTTGGATCGCCTCAGTTAATTTACTGATACTTGTTTCTTTCATGTAATAAGAATCAGCACCCGCCGCGAAGGCTGCAAGTACAGCATCCTCCGTGTGATCCATTGTCAGGATCAAAATCTTGGTTGCCGATTGCCCAGTTTCAGCTTGGTGGCGTTTAAATTTGCGAGTGAGTTCAATGCCATCCATATCAGGCAAACCGATATCTACAACCGCTACATCTGGCTTTGCCGTTTCTAAAAGTTTTAGTCCTTGGGTAGCATTTGCTGCTTCGCCAATTACTTTTAATGCGCTGTGAGACTGTAATGCTGCTCGTAGTCCCATTCGCGTTAAGTCATGATCTTCAATTAAAATAATGCTAATTTCATTCATTGCTACACTCGCTCTTACGCTGTTTGCATCTTTCAAGGTATTACTTTTTGTAAGCGCTATCTTTTATTTTCCCAATCTAAAGATAGATGATCTTTCAATCACTCTGCATCCACCGATAGAAATAATCAACCTCCTATTTTTTAACATTTAGATAGAGAATAAATCTAGCTAGAGATATATAGATACTTGCACAATAAGTATGAAAGATTGAGGTTAATGCAAAACTGCTCCTCCCGTGCGAAAAATTCAGTTTTCAGTTGCCATGTTCCATTAGTTAATTACTATTATCTTGTATAAAGCTTACAAAAATGGACAAATTACAAAAGGTAAAAATTATCTCACGACAAAGTAAACGATGGTTTCGAGTGCTTTTTAACCACACCTTTGGATTCATTGGATTGATCCCTCTAATGGTTATCCTTATAGAAGAGAATTAGACGGCGTTAAAATTTGGTGCAATTACTAGCAGCAAAGTAATTCGTTGTTCTTCGTGGGAAGCTTGCTGACCTGACTTTTCAGTGGATGTGGAAGACTGCGATCGCCACAAAAATACTAACACGGGTCTAGCGATCGTTAAGAAAATTGTCGAAATCTCATGAGGTAGGATTACTTCAAATTCACAAATTGGTATAAGGAGCTACTTTTTTATCTACCTAATTAATCAATCCTATGAGTATAACTACTCAAGCTTATGGTACATAACAATGGTATGCAACTCTCACCAATGGGTGACGACGGTCGCTTGCTGACTCAATTACAATTGTTTTAAGCTTAGTAAAGTATTTTATTTTACTTTATATTAGCTATGTTTGCTGTCTTCAGACCAATAGTTTTTGGTTTGTTAATTAGCGAAACAGACTCATGATACAAAACTCTAAATTTATGTTAATTATTAATTTTTAATTTGGAGCTAACTGACCTTCCCTAACTTTTTAGAGATGATGACAAAGCTCAATAAGTATTGAATATTGTGCAAAATGCCTTAGTCAATAAAGTTACAGATTTTAGATGTCCGAAAATCTTATATTTTAATTAGATAATCTCAAAACAGGAATGTTATACATCAACCTATGTTTAGCGGCAAAAATAAAAACCGATGGAAGATACGCTGAAAATTTTGGTTGTAGATGATGATGAAGTAGACCGGATGGCAGTCCGTTGTGCCCTGACTAAAGCAGGTATTCAAATGGAACTATCTGAAGTAGCCGATGGCAATAATGCATTTTCTATTTTAAGCACTACTGCTTATGATTGTGTTTTCCTCGGCTATCGCTTACTAGATCAGGATGGACTAACCTTAATTCAACAGCTACGTTCTTCGGAACTTAAAGTTCCTTTAGTAGTCCTAACTGGTCAAGAAGATGAGCAAACTGCTGTCCAATTATTAAAAACTGGTGTTACAGACTATCTCTCTAAGTCTAGAATATCTCCAGAAAATTTGGCACAAGTTCTGCGGAGTGCGATTCGGGTTTATCGGGCTGAAATACAGGTAGCTTTAGCAAAAGATCAGCTTAGAGAAAGCCATGAACAACTTGTTCGTAAGAATCAAGAATTGGAGAGACAACAGCAACAGCTTCAAATGCAAAACTTCAAGCTATCAGAGGCATCAGTGCTAAAATCACATTTTTTAGCAACTATGTCCCACGAACTAAGAACGCCAATGAATGCGATTATTGGTTTTTCGCAAATACTGCTGCGTCCTAAGTTTGGTCAACTAACGCACCAGCAAGCAGATATGGTTGAGCGTATCTTAAATAATGGTAAGCATTTGCTAATGCTAGTCAATGAAGTTCTCGACTTTTCCAAACTAGAGGCAGGACGATTAGACTTAAAGGCGGAAATATTTGATGTCTTAAAAGTAATAAATCTTGCTGTAAGTGAAATGCGTTCTTTAGCTGACGCTAAAAACCTATCATTATTAGTGCAAACTGATTTGCAAAATAGTTTGGTATTTAATGATCCAGTTCGTGTCAAACAAATTTTAATTAACCTGCTCTCCAACGCCATTAAGTTTACAGAGTCAGGTGAAATTTGCGTTGAAGTTAAGGAACTACCTGCAAATCAAGTCACAATTATTATTCGGGATACAGGTATTGGCATAGCACCGAGAGATTTTAAACGTATTTTTGAAGCATTTCGACAAGTCGATCAAACTCTTACTCGGAAATATCCAGGTACAGGGTTGGGTTTGGCAATTGTAGATTCACTAGTGCGAATGATGGGCGGCAAAATACTTCTTGAGAGCAAATTAGGAGTGGGTTCAACGTTTAAAATTGAATTGCCGCGTCAAATCACTTTATCGGCTGTAGGAGGCGATGCTCCACCGATAGATAGCAACCAGGTTTTTTCCTCTACTAAAAATCCGCATCATTCATCTTCTCAAGCTAGGCAAGCACCAATAGGATATCCTAAATTTAAACTATAAATTACTTTCAAAAAACTAATAAAAATTGATAAATTATGTCTGTAGTTGAAAATAATAGAATTTATCGAATTCTCGCAGTTGACGATACTCCAGATAATCTCATTTTGGTTCAAGCAATTTTAGAAAGTGAGGGGTATGAAATTCATTTAGTTTCAGATGGAATAAAGGCTTTGCAGCAAGTTGAACAATCTCCACCCGATCTGATTCTGTTAGATGTGATGATGCCAGGGATAGATGGTTATGAAGTCACACGTCGGATTCGGAATAACCCAGCAATTAGTTATATTCCAATTCTGCTGATTACTGCCTTTCACGAATCCAGCGTTGTCGAAGGTTTGGATGCTGGTGCAGACGATTTTATTCGTAAACCATTTGATACTGATGAACTATTGGCAAGGGTGCGATCGCTATTGCGTCTCAAGCACAGTTTGGACGAACAACAAAAAATGGCCCGCCAACGCGAAGATTTTGTTTCCCGTCTGACTCATGATTTGCGAACTCCCTTAGTAGCCGCCGATCGCATGTTGAATTTGTTTGAGATGGAAACATTCTGCAAAATTTCGCCGGAAATGAAACAGGCGATCGCAGTTATGATTCGCAGTAACCAAAATTTGATGGACATGGTAAACACCCTCCTTGAAGTCTATCGCTTCGAGGCAGGTAAAAAAACGTTGAATTGGGAAGAATGCGATTTACGTGAAATATCTCAAGAAGTAGTCAGCGAACTAAGTCCTCTAACTAGTGAAAAAGGTTTGACTCTGAAAATAGATACTCGTGAATTAGATCCACAGGGCAAAAACGCGGGTATTATTATGGGCGATCGCTTGGAACTACGGCGAGTGATAAACAACCTGATCGCAAATGCCATCAAATTTACAGATACAGGAGGCATCACAATCCGCATTTTTGAAACACCACTTAATTCAGAAAATGCAGATTCGGTAACAATCGAGATCCAAGATACAGGATATGGAATTGCGCCCGAAGATCAGGCAACAATTTTCGAGCGATTTCGCCAAGGCAAACATAAACGCTCAGGTAGTGGTTTAGGACTACATTTATCCCACCGAATTATAGAAGCGCACGCAGGAACTATCAAAGTCACCTCTGAACTAGGTAAAGGTAGTTTGTTCACTATGCAACTACCTAAAAACATTTAAGTCTTTCACCTTTGCCTTTATATTTTTATGCTCGACTGCTAATCTTGGCAAAGCTTCAAAGCTGGGTAAGGGGTGAATTTTCTTGCCAGCTCATGGCGGATTATAGCCTCTAATTCCTCGATCATATAAGGCTTGCTGATGTAATCATTAAATCCTGCCTTGAGAATACGCTCACGATCCTCCGTGCTAGCTAAAGCTGTGACAGCTACCACCGGAATTGCACAAGTTAGGGGTTCAAGCTTTAGATGACGCACAACATCCATACCGCTAAGACCTGGTAATAAAATATCCAATAAGATTAAGTCTGGTTGATGTTCTTTAGCTACCAGCACCGTTGCAGAAGAATCCGTTTGACAAATGAATCTATAACCCATTGACTCCAGAGCATAACTAATTACCAGGAGACTATCATCATCGTCTTCTACTGCCAGAATCAAGGGCTGGTAAGAGTTTTGCTTATTTTCATCACTCATGAATGAATGTGTCAAATACATCTCTTCTCCAGAAGATTTTATTAGGATTCATCATCTTTACTTGAGAGATATAGGACGTATATTTGATTCTTTGAAAAAATCAGTATACCCTGAAAAGTCTTCTTCCCGACTCCCCAATAGAGACACGATTAATCGCATCTCTTCCTACTCCCTGTCTATCGCGCTTCTGTACGAGACGCTTCTCCTGTGGGAGACGCTTGTCTGCGACACGCTCCGCGAACGCGAACACGCACCATGCAAATAATTTCAAAAATCAAAGCGGACTGCTATACAAACTAGGCTTACTGCGAATAATAGAATAGTACTCAGTTAGGATTGACTCGTGTTTTGCTTTTGCCTAGTTGATAATTCTAATTCATACAAAAATAGCTGAGGTAAGAAAACCTCAAGCAGATAAGTTGAGTAGATACTTTTCGATTATACGCAAAATTACAGAAGATTTTTTGTGGGCTTTGGGCGCATCCGCTTTTTGTTGCTCTAGATCAGGCTTTCAGCAGGAATAATATCGGTCAAACACGCCAGAAAACTTTAGTAAAGTTAGCGATCGCAGTTCTTCTTGACAAGAAAAAGCAACTTACAACTAAACCTGTGGTCAATCCTGCTGCTACTGAACGACCACGAGACGATAATGAAAAGAATTAAACCTTATAATAATTTTAGTTTGTGTTGGTTATCACAATCTTTCTTTAAAGAAGATTCAAACTTTTGAAGTGTTTTTGTAAGTGAGGCAAGCGCTACCATAGCAACTAAGCCAATCTAATATTATCTTTTGACTTGCAGCCCCCGACCTATGGGGGATTTCTCTTAGTACGTACTGAAGTATCTAACTATTTTTTAAACACACTATAGATAGATGAATTGAAATCAAAGTAATTCTAAAATAAATATGGAAAACACTGGTATATATGGGGTGTGGCTTTTAGCCATGCCTTTTTTATTAGTAATATCAAGCAAGGAAAACCTATAAATAATTAAGGTAATCCTTACTCTGCGAGCTTTGAATATAACTTTATCTTAATATTAGATTACGGAATATTTAGTCTAATGCTAAAGGAATAAGCAATATTATCAAACTCTATTAAGTTAATTTTATTAAATATCATTTATAAATAAGTTTAGCAACAAAGAATCACTACTACCATATAGGGATCGATATTAGTATCATTCTATAGATAGTAGAAATAACTATTTTACAAAGTTATTATTCAGCCTGTTAATGCCTGAAAACGTGTATGCGCCCTGGAATAATATCCAGGGTCTTTTTTTATTAAAACTCAGATAAGTCAAAAATAGACTCTCATCGGAATAGAGGTAAATTGACTCTTTGAGTTATTTCCCAAGGAGAGCCAGTGGTATATCAGCTTTTAGAATATTTAGATCAAGTTTATAGCAAGATGAAGTAAAGCAAGCGCTCAGTCTGAATTCATCTTGGTGTAGTCCCAATACTTGTCGGGTTTTGGAGAAAAGAGCGCAGTTAAGACTAGCTCAACAAATAGCCGCAGCTGCAATGCTCAAGCATAGAGCCAAGTAGCCAAAGCCGACCTTGCGAAAGCCGCTAGTAGTTCGCCAAGGAAACTTGGCGGGGTAAAGGGCAAGGGGAAAGATGTTTACTCCTTTAACCTTTAACCTTTCCCCAATTCCTGCGCCCTCACTTAGCATTTTTGGGTTGGCAGACTACTAATCGTCCTGTGATTGATGTGCAGGTTGAAGCAGAAATGGTAGAGGTTGTAACGCGGTTGAGTTCGGTGTTGACGTTTAAGGTGTAGCCCCTGAATAAAAAGCCCCTGGTCAACACCAGGGGTATCCATCTTTATTCCCTGATATTAGAATCGCATCTATAGAGCCATTGTAAATCCAAATCATGCAATTAGTGCATAACCTTGATGGTTATTTTGCAATCAACCCAACCTACGATTATCTGACTATTACGAATTACTTGTTGTACCAAGCTTTTCGCCACTGTTGCATTTCTTTAATTTCTATCTCTTGGGCTTTAACAATTTCTTGGGCTAATTTCTTGATTTCAGGGCGCTTAGACTTACTTAAGGCATCCTGCGCCATTGTTACAGCCCCTTCGTGGTGAGGAATCATCGCATTGATAAAGCGCAGATCAAATTCTGCATCGGCTGCACCTAAATTCTGACTCATCATCATAGTTTTCATTTGATCGGGCGACATTTCCATCATGTGGCCCATTTGGCTATTGTAAGCCATTGGTTTATCTCCCGCCTTGGGATACCAAGCTTGTCGCCACTGCTTCATCTGAGTAATTTCTTGATTTTGCGATTTGATGATATTGTCTGCTAGTTTTTTGATTTCAGGACGTTTTGATTTCTGCTGTGCAACATTCGCCATTTCCACAGCGCCTTGATGGTGCGGAATCATCGCGTCGATAAATCGTAAATCAAAATTTGCATCGGCTGGGCCTAAATCCATTCCCATACTGTGATTCATACTTCCACCATGATTCATCATCTGCTTATCGTTAGCATTGGTGACAGTTTCCTTTAGGGCTTGGCTTTGGTTTTGGGAAGCAGTATTGGTACATCCTGTGATTAACCCACCGGCTGAAGCGATCGCAGTCAAGGTTAACACCAAAAACCCATTCCTCAAAGATAGCAGTTGCATAAATCTCACCTAACAATTTCCCAATTCTAATCTAATCAAATTGCTAGACTGAAATCTAAAGATCCCCGACTTCTTAAAGAAGTCGGGGATCTGGTTGGTCATTTATCAGTCAAAGTTGTGTAAGCTTCATTAACTAAGTGCATTTTCTCTTGTGCTTGTTTTAGCAGTTGCGGCTGATTAACAAACAAATCTGGATGCCATTTTTTTACTAAAGTTCGATAAGCCTGCTTTATCTCAGCCAAAGAAGCATTTGTTTGCAATCCTAAAATGCTGTAGGCGCGAGTAATCTTATCTTTTTCCGTCTGGGTTTTTGATTGGTTGGGTGTTTTGTTGCTTTGAGCTGTATTTTGCTGTTTGCCAGTTTGAGAACCAGGCGATGTCTGACGAGAAGCCTTAGGGCTACGCATCTCTGCTTTCATTCGCGCTATTTCCTCATTGAGTTCCCACTCACGAAATTTCGCCTCCACTTCTTCTTTCCGTGGAGAAGGAGAAACTTTTGGCGGTGGTGGAGAAACAGATTTTACCTTTGTCTGAGTATTCTTAGCACTATTTTCCTGTTGTTGCTTAACACTAGTATCTTTTTGAGAAAAACTTTGAACTCTCTCTGGCTGTGGTGAATATTTTCTATTAGTATTATTGGATTTGGGTATTTCTTTATAAGGTTGATGATTTGAGGACATTTTTACTTTCTCTAACTCTTGCAACAACTGATTAAAGCCGTTTTGTAACTGTTGCAAACTTTCACGCTTTTTAGTAATTTCTAGCGGTTCTTGACTAAACTCAAAACAAATTACTTTTTCTGCTTTTTGTTCATATTCATTCAAAATAGATAACCCTTGGCTACTGAAGCTAGATAAATAATCTTCAATTGCAGTTATACAAAGTTTAGCAACTTCTTGGTGATAAGATTCCTTTGCTAATTGATCGTCTTGTTTTTGGATATTCTTGTTTAGCAAATAAGAAATACTCCCGACGACAGCAGCACCCACTGGGCCACCTAATAACCAACCAATACCACCACCAACAGCAATAGAACCAGGTTCACTCAAATTATCAGTATTGCTTGGCTTTGATGGTAATATTACTTGTGGTTCGCTAGGAAAGGGAATTATTAAATCTTGCGGTCGTTCTTCTTGGAAAAATTCGTAAGCTTGATAAAGCCATTTTACCGTAGCAAATTGTAATTGAGTCAGGTCTTTTTTAAGAATATTTATTTGCCAATCTTTAAATTTATTTTCTGCCAATGCGACTGCTGCATCAGCTTGATATTTTGTGAGTAGCTTGGGTAATGCTAGCCAATCGCGTAATTCTCCTACGCTAGTAGAAAAACCTTTATAAATTAATTCGGCTGCTTTGCGTTTAATTTCAATTTTGCTATGTTCTTTCTCATCAAAGGATTTTATTTCAAGAGCAATTGGGTCAATTTTAGCTTTTAATGAGTATTGGATTTGAGAAGCGATCGCTTGCACTCTTGGCAAACGCACACTACCACGATTTGGTTGCAAAATTCCTACAATATTTTGCAAAGCTGTTTCAAAAGCCGCTAAACCGCTACTATTAGCAGCAGCAACATCACCTTTTAATCTAGCTCTTAAAGCAGGTAAAGCATCAACACGATATAAATTACTAAAACCTGGAGGTAATTCGGCTCGAAAGCTCTCTGCAACAAACAGCAGGCGATTTTGGACTTGTTTTTGCTCGTCAGGTTCGAGTAGATTAAGAAAATTGGCAACAAAAATAACTGTTTTAATTCCGCGATCTAATAGCCAATCTCGTAAGTTTTCCCGCTCACCTAAAGTCATTAACTTACGTGCATCTAATAATTGTATAACTAAATCTGCACCTAAAAGTTGTTCTCGAACTAAATTATCTTGTTCATCTCTATCATTGGTTCCCGGTAAATCGAGAAATTCTACACCTGTTTCTAAGAAAGGATGCGGACAAAAAAGTTCTACAGAAGCTACATCTTTTCGCATCTGTCTATTGCCATCAAGAATTGCAAATTGTTGTAAAACTTCTGTGCCACTGCGATAAATTTCTGTACCGTCTACCAACATAATGCGAGTCCGCACATCAGAACCATACTTGACAGTAATTGCCGCACCTGTGGTGGGAATTAAATCAATTGGTAAGGTACGATTCCCTAACATGGCATTAAGTAAAGTAGATTTGCCATGATTAAAAGGGCCAAATACCGCAATCCGAAAGCTAGGATTAACGAGATGATTGCAAATGGTAATTATATCTTGATGCAGTTGCGATTTGCGTTCTAAATGTAGTAATGCAGATGCAGATTTGAGAGAATCTGCTAAATTCTTATAACTTTCATACTGTTGTTGCATAATTCCTCGTTTCCAGTCTTTCCCTGGTAATGCAATTACCTCACATTCTTATAGTTATAGGAGGCAGTAGCCCTCCCAGTAGGTATTCCCAGCTTCTAGCTGGAAACGAGAGTAATGAGATTTATCAACTATAATAAGCTAATAAATTGCTATACGCTGCCTCGATTTTTTGCAACTGAGCTATTACATCTTCTTGCAATTTTTTTAAACGGTTGAACTCACTCTCACGATTGATTTCACGGCTTTGTTTCTGTTTGACTAGATTATCTAATTCAGATTTGCGAGAGAGAATATCATCGTTAATCCGCTTACCCACTTCTCTTTCATAAGAGTCAAAACATTCTTTTACAGCATTGTATACAACCTGAGATTGTTCATGTGCAACTTGGGGTAGATGTTTAACTAACTCTTTCTTTGCCGTTTTAACTAACTCTTTCCGGGCTTGATCTGCTTGCAAAAATCCGACTCCTAAACCTAGCAGTGCAAACCCGATGGGGCCAAGAAAAATACCTGTCACTGCTGTAATTATCCCGCCAATACCAATTACAGTAAAGTAGTTTAACAAGATATTTTTCCAATCAAATCCGGCTCCTGCTAGTGCGAAACCAGCAAGATTCCCTTTAGACAGTGATAACAATCCCATTGCCCATTTTGCCCAGCCGGGAGAGTTATCTTCTTCAGCTGTAGTAGTAGTATTTAGTTTGACATTTTGTCCGGTGAGCTTTTCTGTGATTTGATCTGTAACTTGACTGTAAGACGCGCCATATTGTGAAGCACTGCGAGAAAGTTCTTTAAAAGCGGCATTGATATCTTTTTCAGCAGTTAATGTCCAAGCAGCAGATTTGTCAGTGATATATTGCTCAAAGGCTTTTTGCAGTGCAGTGTTAAATGCTTCTCGTTTACCACTACTGAGAAAATCAAACAAATTTAATTCCGGCTGATAGCGTAAGAAATCAGTTTCAAAAGTATCACCTAAATTTAAAACGTAGCCGCGAAAAGATTCGGAAATCGTTCTTGCTTGAGTGTCTCTGGTATTGATAATTTCTTTTTGGAATTCATCTCGAATACCTGTGAGTTTATTAAACTCTGGTTCTACTGAATCGATCCGTTTTTTTAATTCATTTACATCTTGGTCAAGTAATGGTATACGTCTAGCAACTGCTTCGCGGGTATGATTGCAGGCAAGTCTAGCTAAGGTTCTGACTTGACGGAGTTCTGCGATCGCACGTTCTCTGGTAAGAAAAGTATTAAGGGCTTCCATAAACTTTGGAAAGCCAGTCCCGTCTAGATCAGCTTGGGGATTCTTTAACCGTCGTCTGAGTGCTTGAATTGACGAAAGCTCAAACACTCGTTCGTCATAAATATTCTGGCCTTCTACAGTACAATATTCTGCTAAGTTCGCGTTAAATACTTGGCGTAATCTATTCTCAGATGCTTGTAATTCTTCTACATCATCAGGATCAATCAATGATTCTCGCACCTGATCCCAAGCATTAACTAAGAAGAAAACCGTCAATCCTCGACCTTTAATATAATTTTCTAGGTAGCGACGCTCACCCAAGGTGCAAGGTTGAGAAGCTCTCATCACAAACAAAATTGCATGGCAGTTATTTACATAACCTAAAGATAATTCGTTTCGCGCTTCTGTATCATTCAATCCCGGACTATCGACAATTTCAATTCCTTTTTCTAATAGCGTTAAAGGATACTCAACTACTGCATAATCAACATCAGGAAATGCTTGTTTTTTCTCCTGCTCTAGTTTTTTAGCTTCAGCCGGATCAATGGTATATTTATATTTAAAGTTTTGAAAGTCTAACTGTTGTGGGCTTTTTCCATCATTAAAATGAATAGTAACTTTCTTTTCTGGGCCATAGCGTAAAACTGTTAAGACTGCGGTACAAGGGTTAACATCGCTTGGTAATAAGTTTTCCCCAATTAAGGCGTTGAGAAACGTACTTTTTCCGCGTTTCATATCGCCTAAGACTAAAAGGCGAAATACACCTTGGTGGAGATTTTTACTAGCTACTGTAATATCTTCAATATCTCGCTCCAAACTGAGTTTTCCTGATGAAGAGTCTCCAGCCAACTCAGCTTGATTAATTGTTTGGGCTAGTTTAGTTAAACATACAGAAATCTCCGATCGCACTTGAGCAACCCGCTCTAAATCTTGGATAAATCTGTCAGTTGCTACTTGATCAGTCATAACAATACACCTTAATTAAAGATTGGTTTTTTTAGATTCAAAAAATAATTTGTAAGACATCCACCCCAGCGTACCAACAATAATAAACCCAGCTAACACTGAAGCTATTCTCACTGCGACTAGTGCTACCACACCAAGAGCAAAAAGCTTTCCACCCAAAATTACTTTATTCATCCAAGGTTTTTGGGAATTTTCTGGTTGATGCTTTACAGTTTGATGAAAAGCCGCATCGGTAGCATGGATATTACTTTCCATTTCCCGCAGTCGCAATTCAACTTCTCGTTCTCGTAATATACGTTCTCGGTGTTCAAGTTCTTTTTCGCGGTTACTTTCAGATGTCATCGGTATCCACCCTAATACTTGTTGGTTAAGGGGAAAAGGAAAAAGGGAAAGGGGAAAGAAAAAACCTTTAACCTTTTCCCAAAACCCAATTCCGAGTTAAAAATGCTTAACAGAGCAGTATTGGTATCCATCCCGTCTAAGACAATGAAAAGATATCAGCATTTACTCGTTAATCATGCTGTATCGTAACTTACGTACATATTTAAAAACCACAGTAAAATTACTATTTAAATTTTCATTACCTACTAAACTTATAGAGTTAGCTACCACAAAATGTACCTGCTTTCCAGAATCAAAGCGAAGTGTTTAACAGTCCGAGCGTGCGATACCTGCGGCGGTTTACGCTTACACAATAGGCATCATTCACTGTAATAAATGATGCCTAATTTCTGTTGGTTACGCCGTCTGTTTAGAAGTTGCTTTTAAGTCTGCGGTCGATTTTAACCGGGTGATGGTAGCTTTACGAATGCGATCGCTTTTGCGTGTCCCGCCTGTCATTTCGTATTCCCGGCTGTCTTTGCCATACTTCAATGCTACACCACTAACCAAGCGTTCTGAAGTTTCCCGAATGCTCTTTTCAAGGGTTTCTATTTTTGCCTTTGCTGAGTCAATGGAAGTTAGCATCATATTATACTCGTCAATCTGGTTGCGGAGTTGCCCGATTAACTGGGTTAAATGCTTTAAACTAATTGAATCACCAAAGTCAAGGCTGGAATCAATCGATTTAAATCCGATTACTCTCTGTTCGGTTTTTTCTAGCACAGGAGAGGTTCTTTTTTGGCGTGGCATCAATGTATACCTTTTACTAACCTTTACCTTTCTAGAGTGGCTCAATGGGATAATGTAGTGGTTCAGTAAACCTTGCAGAAATAAGTATTGTTTCTAATAAGATTAGATGGCTGGCTCAGTAATTACACGAGAGTGAATAACAAATCGTTAAGAAAAAACTTGCGTTCTGAACGAATGAACTTGCGTTCTGAACGAACGGACTTGTGTTCTGAACGAACGGACTTGTGTTCTGGACGAATGAACTTGTGTTCTGAACGAACGGACTTGTGTTCTGAACGAACGGACTTGTGTTCTGGACGAACGGACTTGTGTTCTGAACGAATGAACTTGTGTTCTGAACGAATGAACTTGTATTCTGAACGAACGGACTTGTGTTCTGAACGAATATAACAACAGCAAAGAGTTGCTGTCCTGATTTTATAGTTGAACTGCGATCGCATCAATGCAGTATCTCGCCAATCACGCGATTTGTACTAGCTAATCAGCGATCGCGGCAACGAATATTACCGATAATTTCGGGAAAAAGGTGATAATACGGTGAAGGTTACTCTGGAAACTCCTGCTGTCAGCCATGCCTCTAAACTTCACCTTCGCCCTCAGTCAACAGCAAACTTTTGAACTGCGCTGTGATTATGGCTCACGTCGCCTGGATAAAACGGAGTTGGCAGCGCTGATTGATTTATGTGAGCAAAATTACTATGCTCAACAAAGAGATCATCTACCTTATCTCACCCAGTTGGGACGGCAACTTTATCAATGGCTGGATGGTAAAGAAGGATGGCTGAGAAAGGCGCTGGATGAGGCGGATGAGCAAACGATTAATCTAGATTTGATTCAAACCAGCGAAGCGCAGGGGTTGAACCCCCAAACAGAACGGGTGGCGTTGGGATTGGCACATTTGCCTTGGGAATTGCTACATGATGGTGCAGGGTTTTTAATAGAACACCAGAATCTTTCCGTTTTACCAGTGCGTTCTGTGCAGCAGCGTCAAACCCAAGTGATTGGCGTGCAAAATCGCCCGTTGCGTTTGCTGTTTATGGCGACTTCTCCTGAAGATCCCAGAGTTCCACCACTAGGGTTTGAGCGGGAAGAAGCGAACATTTTGCAAGCAACTAAGGATCAGCCTTTGGCGTTGGTTGTCGAGGAAAGTGGCTCGGTTGCAGAGTTAGCCAATTTGGTGAAATCCTACCCAGAAGACTATTTTGATGTCTTTCACCTCACGGGACACGGGATCATTTATACCCAACAAAGCTACAGCTATTTGCTCTCAACAGGTACAAAACTGGCAGACAATACCCCCTGCTTCATCACTGAGGATGAGGTGGGGAATATGCAACTTACTACCGTCAATGATTTAGCAAAAGCCTTTCGTGGACGCTGGCCGCGTGTAACTTTTCTCTCTGGTTGTCATACGGGACAGGTTCTTAACAAGGGGACAGTACCCTCGATGGCGCAAGCGTTGGTGAAGGCGGGGGCAGGTATAGTTTTAGGCTGGGCGCGTCCGGTGTATGACAACACAGGTATTGTAGCGGCACAGGCACTTTATCAAGCTTTGGCGACGGGGGCAACTGTTGAAGAAGCAGTCAAGGCGGCGCAGAAGGAAATGATTGAGAAAGAATGCACCGACTGGCATCTGTTGCGGATGTATCGGGATACGCGCCCCATTGCAGAACTGGTAACACCTCTGAGAACAATAAATCGTGAAAAGCTGAAGTTTACACCGTCAGAGCAAGAATTTCTTGATGAGAATAATCTAGTTAAAGTTGCCAGTCGGTCTGAGTTTGTCGGACGCAGACGACCTTTGCAACGCTGTCTTAAGGCATTGCAAGAAAGCAGCGACCAAATCGGCGTGTTTATTGCAGGGATGGGTGGACTAGGCAAAAGTAGTCTGGCGGCGCGGTTATGTACGCGGGTACAGATGCAGCGTTCTAATTTTGCGCGAGTCGTGGTGATTGGGCCTTTGGATGAGATAGGTTTACTGACTAAGCTTTCTAGTAAGTTTGAGCGGTTTGCAGATGTTCCCGCATTTTTGAACGAACCAAAGGTGTCTCTTAAAGGACGGTTGCAAAACTTTTTTGAAGCAATAGAAAAAGAACACAATCAACCTTTGCTGTTGGTGCTGGATGACTTTGAGCAAAATATCCCCGTTAAAGATGGCTCATTGCGGATGACGGCAGAAGCTTACGAGATTTTAGGGGCGATTTGTGGGGCGTTGGAGGAAAATGGGGCAGAAAGTCGGCTGATTGTCACCTGTCGTTATTTGAAAGAAGACACCTTGCCACCTCATCGCCTGCACTTAGAATCTTTGGCAGGGATGAGCAGCAGTGATATTGATAAAATCTGCTTTCCTTTAGATAAAGAAGTTAGGCAGCAGTTAAGAACTCAGAGGATTATCCACATTGCTGATGGTAATCCCCGCTTGTTGAAGTGGCTGTTAGAGGTGATTCAGAAACCAGGAATAGCGGCGGATGAATTATTGAATCGGCTGGAGGCGACTGAGCAGAAATTCCGTGAAGATATTTTGGCACAAACTCTGCTGGATACTTTGGAACCGGAAGAACGAAAGTTTCTCGCACGGTTGAGTGTGTTTCACCTGCCCGTGACGGAGGAGATTGTGAGGGCTATTTCTTCGACTTCCCACCCTAACGCCTGGGACTCGAAGTCCCAGGCTAATAGCGAAAGTCCTCTGAAGAGGACTGAGGATTTAGGGGAGGGAATTTCTAGTCCGCTTGAGCGGACTTCAGCTATGAGCCAGGAAATTGATTTCCTGGCGTTTGTGGACAAGCTAAGTGGCCTCAGCTTGGTTGAGTCTGCTACCACTCACCCCGCCCAGCCAGCTAATTATCGAGTGACGACAATTTTAGAATCGCTGCTAGAAACAGTGTTGATTCAGGAAGAATGGCAAGCAGTGCGACAGCAAGCGGTGAGGGAAATCCATAAAGTTTGGGGGGAGGAGAATGACAACCGCACAGAAGCAGAAAGACTGGAAATTGTACGTTTGGGACTACTGGCGCAAGAGCAGGAAATTGCTGTTAGCGTTGGAGATAGGATTACAAGCTATTGGGTGAACGATTCGCGCTTTGTGGAAGCTTTGGAGTTATGTAAGCAAGTTCTGGCAGTTTTTCAGGATTACCGCATCTTGGGAACCATTGCCCGTGCCGAAACGGTTTTGGGTTTTGTGCAAGAGGCTGTTACTCATTATCAGCAAGCTTTAGACCTTTGCCCTGAAGAGGAATTGCAAGGTAAAGCCACTACCCTCAACAACATGGCAGAGGTATTCGCCGACCAAGGGGACATCCCAAAAGCGATTGCACTTTACGAGCAATCCTTGAAAATATCTGAGCAGATTGGCGATGTCCAAGGTAAAGCCACTACCCTCAACAACATGGCACTGGTATTCGCTCAACAAGGGGACATCCCAAAAGCGATTGCACTTTACGAGCAATCCTTGGAAATATCTGAGCAGATAGGCAATGTCAAAGGTAAAGCCGCTACCCTCAACAACATGGCATTGGTATTCGCCCAACAAGGGGATATCCCAAAAGCGATCGCACTTTACGAGCAAAATTTAGAAATAACTGAGCAGATTGGCGATGTCCAAGGTAAAGCCACTACCCTCAACAACATGGCACTGGTAATCGCCGACCAAGGGGACATCCCAAAAGCGCTCGCACTGTATGAGCAATCCTTGGAAATAACTGAGCAGATTGGCGATGTCCAAGGTAAAGCCACTACCCTCAACAACATGGCACAGGTATTCGCCCAACAAGGGGACATCCAAAAAGCGATTGCACTTTACGAGCAAAACTTAGAAATAACTGAGCAGATTGGCGATGTCAAACTTAAAGCCACTACCCTTAACAACATGGCACTGCAATTCGCCCAACAAGGGGACATCCCAAAAGCGCTCGCACTTTACGAGCAATCCTTGGAAATAAAGGAGCAGATTGGCGATGTCCAAGGTAAAGCCGCTACCCTCAACAACATGGCACTGCAATTCGCCCAACAAGGGGACATCCCAAAAGCGCTCGCACTTTACGAGCAAAACTTGGAAATATCTGAGCAGATTGGCGATGTCAAAGGTAAAGCCACTACCCTTAACAACATGGCACTGGTATTCGCCCAACAAGGGGACATCCCAAAAGCGCTCGCACTTTGGGAGCAATCCTTGGAAATATCTGAGCAGATTGGCGATGTCAAAGGTAAAGCCGCTACCCTCAACAACATGGCACTGCAATTCGCCCAACAAGGGGACATCCCAAAAGCGATCGCACTCTGGGAGCAGGTTGTTTTCACATTTGCACAAATAAGTGCATACAGTAATTTGGTAAGAGTTCTGGGTAATTTAGGCGTAACGGATGAAAGTAACGGTTTAGTTTACCTAGCTCAAGCAACCTGGTTGACGCTGAGAATTCAAACACTTTTAGTAGATACCATTCAGTTAATCCGTGTTTTATATAATAAAGTGCCTCAAGGAGATGAACTAGAAGCCGTGTTAGGAGCAACGGCTATGTTCTTTTGCAACAGCCAAGGTGAAGGTCATCCGCAGTTCGAGGAACTTCAAGAGCGTAGTGTCGAGATTATATTAGGTGCGGCAAATGCCCAAGGAATTGAAACAGAGGAAGCGTTTGGTAATTGGTTTACTCAGCAACGGCTCAATGATCCAGAATATTTTCTCCCCCGACTCAATCAACGCCTAGAGGAGATTGTCGGCGATGGATGGTTGTTTGACCGTAATCAGGTTGTGGGGGAGTGAGGGAGTGCGAATATCTCGGCTCAATACCGGGTTGGGTGGTCATAATTTACACAAGACTGTAAGGATTCATAATTTTAACTGGTGTCAGTTTAAAATCATCAACATTACGGGTAACTAAAGTTAATTTATGATGATGTGCTGTTGCGGCAATTAGACTATCCATTACAGCTAATTTTTTACCTTTCAATTCGGCATTTGTAGAAAATTTTGCCCAATTATCTAAAATATCATCGGTTAGCGGTAAAATATGAGAAGTAAATTCAATTTATACTCTTTGCAGCCATATTTTTAGTTTTTGATATCGTTCAGGTTGTGAGTCTTGGATCTTATAAATCCCTTTTTTTATTTCAGCGATAGTAATACTACTTAAAAATAGTTGTTCAATCGGTTGCTGATTAAACCATTGACTAACTTGGGGGTTGGGAGCTTTTTTAACAAACTCAGACATTACACAGGTGTCTATTAGATAAGTCATAGTTCAAAATTCCTACCTGTGTCTCTATCACGTTCAAACAACGAGGCGATATCATCTTCAGCAGATTCGTCGTCTATAAAACGTAGTCGCTCAAATAAAGGCAGTTCTTTTTTTTGCTGCTGCAAGTAATTAGATAATATTTTAATGACTGCTTCCTGTGGATTTTTATAGTGACTGACTGCGATAATTTCATTAATTAGTTCATCATCTATTGTGATAATGGTCATCGCTTTGTCCTCGGTTGTGTAAAATACAATTTATGCAATCTGAATAATTTTTTTAAGCTTATTGCATACTTATAGAAAAGATTCTTCACGCATACACTCTGCTGTAAAAGCAAATACTGCCCTTAATGCTTCTGGAGTTAGAGTAGGATAGTTTTCTAGCACTTGTTGTTCTGTCCATCCCGCAGCAAACAAACCTAATAAGAACTCTACAGATAAACGAGTTCCTTTCACAGTCGGCTTACCCAACAGAATTTTAGGATCTGAATGAATGTACTGTTGCTAGTCCATAGTTTGTACTCCGACTAAACTACAGCTATTGTTGCACAGTATGATTTTTGTTGAGCAACGCGAAAATGTGAGATCATCGCTTTTTGAAGCAGGGGGAGCAGGGGGAGCAGGGAGAGTAAAGAGAGAATTTAGTAACATGCGCTACTATAAATACTTCAAAATACACTTAATTTATTTTTCCTCCCCTGCCTCCCCTGCTTGCCCACCTCACAAAATCGCATTGCTCCCGATTTTTGTTGAGTTGGTGAGGGGAAATGCGATCGCGCTACTCTTAAATTAATTGACGACAATATAATCAGTTTATGCAATCCCTAAATATCACACTGCCAGATGCGATCGCTAATGCTCTCAGTGCTTACATCGGCGATCAAGAAGTTTCCGTACCTGCTAACGCTATCGTAGAAAATGCCCTCGAAGAATTCCTCAGCCAACGTGGTTATTTACCTCCACAAAAGCAAGGTTTACACCTCACTCCTGCACCCAAGGGAAGCGGATTTAAAGATACGTCAGTAAATCACGATAAAATTCTAGCTGAACAAACGTTTTTGCAGTCATTGCCACCAAACACACCTTGAGAGCCGTAATTGCTGACACTGGGCCTTTATATGCTGCTGTAGATATAGACGACCAATATCATGAGCGCTCCCAAGCCGAACTACAACGTATAAATACAGAAAATTTAATAATCCTAGTTCCCTTTCCTGTTTACCTGGAAACATATAATCTTTTGCTATATCGTCTCGGAACTGAACAAGCGATTAGCTTTGCTAGACAATGTATAGGAGCAGTTCATTTCGTCAATCCTTCACAAGAACAATATATGGCAGCAGTTGAAAAAGCTACAAGTTTTCCAGATCAACGGATTACCGTCTGCGATGCTGTCACTGCCGTTTTGTCAGAAGAAATGAAGCTACCAGTGTGGACGTATGACTTTCATTTTGATCTGATGCTGGTTCAGGTATGGCGGTAAACAACTATGATTATTGTTGGATTGCTCAGAGATGAAATGCGATCGCGTTACTCTAAAACTAATCGCTAACAATATAACCAGCTTATGCAATCCCTAAATATCACACTGCCAGATGCGATCGCTAATGCTCTCAGTGCTTACATCGACAGCATATTTTGAAATATATCTAGCTCATACCATTTCAATTAATGATTGCAACCTATCTTTGGGTAAAGACGCGATGAATCGCATCTCTACAAGTGGTCTATTTGTCGTATTCTTTTTTCAAATTGGTATCACCTCTATTGTTTTTGGCGAGTTTCCAGTAGCATAAATCTCCCACATGGCAAAATAGGCTTGTTCTAAATTACGGGTAAAGCGTGATGTATCAAATAGAGGATAAGTAGTACGATTCTGGGCTAATCTCTGTCTGAGTTCTTGCAATGCTGTAGGGGAATGACCTAAATGTATTGCCAATTGCTCATATTGTTCTAAGTTATTAGTGATTAAGTCTGGTAAACCAACTGCCCTCAGTAAACTAGCCCCAACACGAGAAGAAAAGGTGGTTCCGATACAGGTGAGAACTGGTAAACCTGCCCATAAAGCATCACTAGCAGTAGTGTAAGCATTATAATATAGAGTATCTAGAAATAAGTCTGCTAATTGATGTCTTGCTAAATGTTCTGCTTTGGGGTGATATTGGGCAAAAATTAAGCGATCGCTATCAATTCCCCGCGCTTCGGCTTCTCTTCTAAGGTTATCCTCAGCAGCAGGAAATCTTACAAGTAACCACAGCACACTTTCTGGAACTGCGGCGAGAATTCTCATCCAAACATCGAAAATTTGCGGTTCAATTTTATAGTTGTGATTGAAGCAGCAAAAGACAAAACCCGACTCTGGTAAACCATACTGAGAACGAGTTACAGGGGTAGAAGCGATCGCTTGTTGATGATCGTTGACTTGATAACTGTGGGGTAAGGTGACTAACTTCTCGCTGAAACCATCAGCAAATTCTGGCGGTGTGACTACTGGATCGCTAATAATATAATCGATAAAGTCAGCACCCATCGTTCCAGGATAGCCCAAATAACTGACCTGAATGGGAGCAGGCCGCAAAGCCAAAATAGCACTGCGAGAACCAGCAGTGTAACCTTTGAGATCGATTAATATATGAATGCCATCTGCATAAATTTGGCGGGCGGCTTCTTCTATAGATAAATTAGTAATATCTTGGAAGTGTTCGCAGTTAGTAGCAATGTATTGGCGGTATTCGCTATTGTCATCTGCACTGAAAGAGTAAGCAAATATCTCAAAATTAGCTTGATTATGCAGATTAAATAAGCTTTTCATCAAATGACTAGTAGCATGGTTGCGGAAATCATTAGATAAATAACCTATGCGTAGCCGCCCATTCAAGGAACGGGAATGAGTAAAATTCAGAGATTGCTTTTCACTTGCCCATTGTGTTTTAATATTTTCTCCATGAGTTTGAGCTATTTTTAGCAAAAAAGTCCTGTCCCAAGGCTTGTATAAGCTATCGAAGGGGCTAATTGTTGTCGGTTTTGCTTTTTCAACCTCAGAGAGAGTTTGTTCCTGAATGCGGGTTAAATCAGACTGACGCATCTGCCAATCGCAAGTGGCTTCTTTGAGGTAAAACAAGTAATTGAATGCTTCAGCCGAGTCTGGTTGTAGTTGTAAAACCTTTTCAAATGTTACCCTGGCTTCATCTACTTGACCTAGAGTAACCATCGCTAAAGATAACAACGCTGACCCTAAGCGGATATAAGCTTTAATATAGTCTGGGTTGTGGCCAATAGCAGAACGATAACAAGCGATCGCACCTTCTAATTTCTCTTGCGCCTCTAAGACTATGCCCAGATTTAGATAAGCTTCTGGATAATCGGGATTTTTCTGTAAAGCCTCTTGAAACTTAGCAGCAGCAGCTGATAGCTTACCTTGCATTTGCCAAATTAGACCAAGATTATTGTGAGCAAAAGCATAGTTCGGGTTGCTGAGAATTGCAGACTCAAAATAAGCGATCGCTTTTTCTAAATTTTTCTCGGCTACTTCCACAATACCCAAATTATTGTATGCTTCTGCATATTTCGGGTTAATTGTCAATGCTTGTTGATAAGCCAAAACAGCTTGGTGAGTTTGTCCTTGATTGTCCATAATTACCCCCAACTGATACCAAGCCGGAGCATATTGGGGATATTGGGCGATAATTTGTTCGTATGAAGCGATCGCTTCTGTAAATTGTAGTTGTTTTTGTAAGGCTAATGCGTGCTGATATTGTTCTACAACTGGGAATTGCTGCGCTTGTTTTGTCCATAAATCAGACCAGACTTGATTTTCAGTCGGGATTGCAGAGATGATATTATGGTTATCTGTGTCACCAGCAAATGGCAGATTTCCTCCAAGTAAAGGAGAACGGGGGTCGAGGGTAATTAACTGCTGAATCTCCTGAGTTTGGAATCCTAACGCTTGGGGGCAACGGACTCCTGGTAAAACCTGCACATCATAAAGTTCTGTCACTTCTCCTTCTAGACGTAGCCAGTGGACAAGTTCGCCAGTTTTTAAGTCAATGACCATTAACCCACAATGGGGTTCAGCATTTTTGCTGTGGAGATTCTCATCTAGTTTTAAACCAGAAAAAGTTTTGTCACGGGGTTTAGATAAACCGACAATGGCATAATTGCCACTAAATGCCAAACCACGCAGAAAACCCGGACAAAAAGTCACGGCTTGAAATTTGCCATCAGCGTTAATATAGCCAAATTCTCCGGTGCCAGCATTAAGCAACCACAACTTACCCTGATAAAATCGTGGGGCATGGGGCATAGATAAACCCGTAGCAATCACCTGATCAGATTGAATATCAATAATACAACCGCCGCCTTGTCGCTTGTCGCGCCAACCATCCACCACATCAGATTGACTGCACAGAGTGACATAGCGGGGTTTACCATCTACCATCGCTAAACCATTGAGGTGACAGCGATCTTCATTTACCAAACGAGAAATAAACTTAGGTTTCCATAAAGGAATGCAACTATGGCGATCGCTCACCGTCGCCAGACAATTTAATATAGTGCTGATAAAAATAATGCGTTCAGTATCAGCTTCTACTACCAAATCATGAATATCTAAATCCCCAGTAGTATAAGCAATCCGGGGAATATAAAGCTTGTCATAACCATAATAAAGTTGTCCGGGAGTCAGCACATTGTCTAACTGCCAGAGTTGCGATTTAGAACTGAGATAAATTCGTTCTGGGGTAGCATATAACCCCATTGCACGGTCAAAAACACGCTCAAATCCCGACAATTGTCCGTGGGCGTTCACCCCTAATAGCATCAGACGCGAACTTTGATAAGTAGTTAAAGCCAGGCTAATTTGCTGCAATTGCAACCAGTCAACGAAATGACGTGAGGTGAGCATTTCTACAGGGAGAGCAGCTTTAGCAGTGGATTGTACAATCATTAGCAAAAAAATTAACTTTTGACACTAGTAATAAACATTGCTAGAGTGTTGGGCGTTTAGTTATTAACTATACATACATACAAAATCAAGTCAATAGCTACATAAATTCATTAAAACATTTCTCACCCCTGCTCTTCGCCGCCGCAATTCTACTGGGAGCTTTAATATCTCCGACTTATTAGAGAAGTTGGGGATCTGACCACTAAGTAATTTTACCCAAGGTCAAATGAATACCAAAACAGGGAAAAACTTAAACATTATGACAACTGCAACTACCACAAAGCACACCCTAGTCATCATCGACTCAGCAATTGAAGATCATCAAATACTCGTCCAAGGCATCATACCCACAGCCAAAGTAACTGTCCTCAACAAACACCAAGACGGTATTGCCCAAATCAGCGCCCTCTGCCACAACTATCCGGCAGCCAGTATCCAGATAATTGCCCACGGTAGCTCCGGCAGTTTGCAACTAGGTAGTAGTCAACTAAATTTAGACAACCTCCACACCTATCGCCAGCACCTACAACAATGGCTTGCTGCCGAAATCCTTATTTATGGCTGTGAAGTCGCCAGAGAAGAAACGGGAAAAACCTTTATAGAACAGCTACATCAACTTACTGGGGCAAACATCGCCGCCTCAGATAAAAAAGTTGGCAACGCCCAACAAGGGGGAAGTTGGGAACTAGAAATGAAGATCGGGCAAATCGCCTCTACACTAGCGTTGCAACCAGAAATTAGGGAAGTCTACCCCGGAGTATTCGCCACCTTTGACACCGCCACCAACTTCTCCGTCGGTAGTAGTCCCAGTTCAGTCACAGTGAGAGACTTCAACGGCGACGGCAAGCTGGACTTGGCTGTGACTAACCAAGGCAGCAACACCGTCTCCGTGCTGCTGGGGAATGGCACAGGTGGCTTTAACACTGCCACCAACTTCACCGTCGGCACTAGTCCCTTTTCAGTCACAGTGGGAGACTTCAACGGCGACAGCAAGCTGGACTTGGCTGTGGCTAACCTCAACTACTACGGTACAGTCTCCGTGCTGCTAGGGAATGGTACAGGCGCCTTTTACACCGCCACCGACTTCTCCGTTGGCAAGGGTTCCCGGTCAGTCATAGTGGCAGACCTCAACAACGACGGCAAGCTAGACTTGGCTATCTCTAACTTCTACGACAGCACAATCTCTGTGCTGCTGGGGAACGGCACTGGCGGCTTTGCCAACGCCACCAACTTCGCCGTCGGCGCTGGTCCATTTTCAGTCACAGTGGCAGACTTCAACGGCGACGGCAAGCTGGACTTGGCTACTCCTAACTTCTACACCAGTAGCACAGTTTCCGTGCTGCTGGGGAACGGCACTGGTGGCTTTGGCACCGCCACCAACTTCTCCGTTGGGAATTATCCCACTTCAGTCACAGTAGGAGACTTCAACGGCGACGGCAAGCTGGACTTGGCTGTGGCTAACGGCAACACAGTCTCCGTGCTGCTGGGGAACGGCACAGGCGGCTTTGGTACTGCCACCGACTTCACGGTTGGCAGTGTTATCAATTCAGTCACAGTGGGAGACTTCAACGGCGACGGCAAGCTGGACTTGGCTATGGCTAACGGCAACACAGTCTCCGTGCTGGTAGGCAACGGCACAGGCAGCTTTGCCACTGCCACCAACTTCACCGTTGGCAGTAATGCCAGTTCAGTAACAGTGGGAGACTTCAACGGCGACGGTAAGCTGGATTTGGCTGCTGCTAACGTCAGTAGCAATAATGTCTCAGTCCTGTTGAATACTACTCCCAAAATCAGCATCACCGCAGGCACCAGCCCCAAAGAAGGCGTTACAGATGGCACTTTTACCATTAGCCTCGATACTCCTGCCCCAGTTGGTGGTTTAGTCGTCAACTTCAACACCACAGGCACCGCCACCGCCACCACCGATTACACCTTGGCAGCAGGTACAAATATTACCGATGTCACAGCCAACACTTTCACCATCGCCGCCGGGCAAACCACCGCTACCTTAACAGTCAAAGCGATCGCTGATGGAGTCTCTGACCCCAACGAAACTGTCACTGTCAACCTAGAAGCCAGTCCAGACTACATTCTTGGTGCCAACAGCACCGCCAATTTTCAACCAGCCACCAACTTCAGCGTCGGCACTAGTCCCTTTTCAGTCGCAGTGGGAGACTTCAACGGCGACGGCAAGCTGGATTTGGCTGCTGCTAATAGAGACAGCAATAATGTCTCAGTGCTGCTAGGTAACGGCAGTGGCAGCTTTGCCACTGCCACCAACTTCAGCGTCGGCAATAATCCCATTTCAGTCAGGGTGGGAGACTTCAACGGCGACGGCAAGCTGGATTTGGCTGCTGCTAACATCAATGGTAATAATGTCTCAGTGCTGCTAGGCGACGGCAGTGGCAACTTTGCTACTGCCACCAACTTCAGCGTCGGCACTAGTCCTATTTCAGTCAGGGTGGGAGACTTCAACGGCGACGGCAAGCTGGATTTGGCTGCTGCTAACATCGACAGCAATAATGTCTCAGTGTTGCTAGGCAACGGCAGTGGCAGCTTTGCCACTGCCACCAACTTCAGCGTCGGCACTAATCCCCGATCAGTCACAGTGGGAGACTTCAACGGTGACGGCAAGCTGGATTTGGCTGCTGCTAACATCAATGGCAATAATGTCTCAGTGCTGCTAGGCAACGGCAGTGGCAGCTTTGCCACTGCCACCAACTTCAGTGTCGGCACTAATCCCATTTCAGTCACAGTGGGAGACTTCAACGGCGACGGCAAGCTAGATTTGGCTGCTGCTAATATCAATAGTAATGATGTCTCAGTTCTGCTTGGCGACGGCACAGGCAGCTTTGCCACTGCCACCAACTTCAGCGTCGGCACTAGTCCCTTTTCAGTCACAGTAGGAGACTTTAACGGCGACGGCAAGCTGGATTTGGCTGCTAACGTCAGTAGCAATAATGTCTCAGTTCTGCTTGGCGACGGCACAGGCAGCTTTGCCACTGCCACCAACTTCAGCGTCGGCACTAGTCCTATTTCAGTCACAGTGGGAGACTTTAACGGCGACGGCAAGCTGGATTTGGCTGCTGCTAACATTAACAGCAATAATGTCTCAGTGCTACTCAATGCTAACCCCAGTGCCACTTTAACAATTGCCGAACCTGTTGCCCCAGTCATTACCTTACCTGGTGATAGTATTGTCTATACTGAAAACTCCGCCGCAACTGTTTTAGATTTAAATGCAACTGTCAGCGATACTGACTCGCCCAACTTAAATACAGGTAATCTTACAGTCCGCTTCACTAGTGGGGGGACAGCAGGCGATCGCTTAAGTATTCGCAATCAAGGCACCGGGGGAACTGAAATTAACCTCGATGGTAGGGAAATTTATTACGGCAGCACCAAAATTGGTAACTTTAGTGGTGGTATTGGTACTGAGAGTTTAGTCATTAACCTGAATTCTGCCGCTACTGTAGCAGCAACTCAAGCTTTAGTACGTAATATTACTTTTACTAACACTTCTAAAAATCCTGCCACTGTTGACCGTACTGTAGAGATAGTTTTAACCGATGACACAGGAACTAAAAGTGCAGCTGTAACAAAAACAGTCAAAGTGGCTGCTGTCAACGATGCACCCAGTGTTGGCAATACACTAGTTCTTTACGACGGTAGTACTGGTAAGAAACCTGAAGAATCAGGTGCAGCTAAAGATGCACCTTGGTTTGCTTATCAAGTTATTGCACAGCCTGGTACTGCGACCACTTCTGCTACAAATAATACAACTAATTTAACGACCAATAATTCAGCCGATGCTGGTTATACTAACTACGGTATCACTGGAACATCTTTAACCCCTAACCCTTTAAATAGTCTCTTCCCTACCCTTGATAGGAATACTGGGTTTGTTGTCTCCTTTGGGTTACAGGTAAATTCTCAAACTTTAGCTACCACTGCCGATAAGAATAATGATGCCGAAACAGATCGGGCTGGATTTAGCGTTATTGTTCTCGATCAAGACAAAAAGGGTATTGAATTAGGGTTCCTCACTGACCGGATTTTTGCTCAGGATGACGGCACAACACAAAAAGATCCGTCTCTGGAACCTGATACTTCTGGTAATCCATTCAAAACCCTATTCACCCAAGCCGAAAGGGTGGACTTTAACACCGCTACAACAGCAGTCAACTACGATTTGGCAATTTTAGGCGACAATTACACCCTATTTGCTGATGGTGTCGCCAAATTGACAGGTAAAGTAAGAGATTACACTGCTGCTGTAACACCGACTCCCATACCTGATGTCTACGAAAAGCCCAATTTCCTCTTCTTTGGAGACGATACCCCATCTGCGGGTACAAATAGCAATTTAGCGTTTGTCAAAGTTACTACTAGCGGTGATATTCCCGACCAAACCATTGATCAGGATACCGCCACAGCCGAAATTCCTTTTAGCATCGGTGACTCGGAAACGGCTGCTAGTAATCTGACGGTGACAGCAAGTTCATCTAACCTAGATTTAATTCCCAACAATGGTATTTTGATTAGTGGTACAGGAAGCGATCGCACTATCACTGTCACACCTGCTGCTACTAAATATGGTCAATCAAAAATCACTCTCAATGTCAGTGATGGGGAGCAAGTAACTTCTCGTGCCTTTATTGTTAATGTCAACAATGTTAATGACAAACCCACAGATTTGGCATTGAGTAAGACAGATGTCGATGCAAATGTGCAAGCGGGAACAGTCATCGGCACATTTAGCAGCACTGACCCAGATCCAGAAGATACCTTCACCTATAGCTTAGTTTCGGGAATTGACGATGTTGATAATAATGCCTTCACCATTGATGGCAATAGCCTCAAAATCAACAATTCTCCAGACTTTAAAACTAAATCTAGTTACAAAATCCGCGTTCGTACCACTGATGATGGTAATCTCACCTTTGAGAAAGGATTGACTATTAATGTTAATAATAATGTTGAAACACCCAGCCGTCTCACTAACCCGGATGATGATGTCTTTAACATTACAGGTAAAGATGCCAAAGTCAAACTGGAAATCAAACTCACTGGACAAAGTTCTAAGCTGGTGAATGAACTGGTTTTATTTACTGTTGATGATGCCAAAGGTACGATTAATGGTATTGCCCCTGGTGCTGAAGGTTATGCCAAAGCAGCAATAGATCGGTCAAAAGTAATTTTATCAGCGATCGCTAAAATCCCTAAGGGATTTGACACCAATAATCTCACCACTCTGCTGGAATTGAATTCTGGTCAGAGTTTGAGATTCTTATTAGTTCAAGACGGTACGCTTGATGATGTACGCAATAATCCTAACTCCATCGGAAAATTACTGTTTTCTAGTGTTTTAACCCAAAAAATTACAGATTTGGGTGATGATCGTTTCTCTCTCGCTTGGAAAGATGCTTCTGGTAACAGTGCCACAGATTTTAATGCTTTAGTGGTGAAAATTAAACAGACAGATCAAGCTTTACTTTTAGGTACAAATCTCCAAGATAAATTCCAAGGGGAAGTGATTGATTTGCGAGATATCAAACAATCAGTCAAGGTTCAATTTAACGTTAATAGAGAGGCGTCTTACAACAATTACGTCGGCTTCTATCAAGTGACTGATGTTCAGGGTGGAATTGATACCAATGGCGACGGCAATGCTGATATTCTCACGGGACAGGCTGGTTATACTCAGGCTGCTGTGCGTGATCGGGTTGCTGGTATTGATTTGAGTGCGAGTAACCAAAGTAGTGCTACTTACAGTGGTACTTTTCAACCCGGTGCGATTTTTGTTCCCTTTATTATTGTTAATGGTCGTCCTGATGCGCTTTTAGATAACAATTCTAATAACGATCCGGCGGTTTATTTTCCATTCTTGGGTGCTAATTCTGATCAGTCGGATCACATTCGCCTGTTAGCAAGTAACACCTTTGGCTTTGAGGATTTGCCTGGTGGTGGCGACAAGGATTTCAATGATGTAATTATCAAAGTTAATTTAGCAACCACAATTTAACAAATGTATCGCTCGTCTGATATCCGAAATGCTGCGATGCCTACGGCGGTAAACTACGCAAATAAACCATAATGTGTAAGTAGCGATCATTTTTTTGATCGCCCCTTGTAGAGACGCGATGAATCGCGTCTTTCTTTTCATAGGCATTATAGGATTTTAGGCAAATTAGTTGTAAATTATGCGATCGCTATAAGCCAAAATTTTTATAGATACTCACACAGGTATAGCCAAAATGGATATTAAGAATGGCTTCGTCGGTGCTGTTGGTAACACACCTCTGATTCGCTTAAACAGCTTCAGTGAAGAAACAGGATGTGAAATCCTCGCTAAAGCAGAATTTCTCAATCCTGGCGGTTCCGTCAAAGACCGCGCCGCACTTTATATTATCGAAGACGCAGAAAAGAATGGTTTACTCAAACCCGGTGGCACAGTTGTAGAAGGAACTGCTGGTAATACTGGCATTGGGCTGGCGCATATTTGCAACGCCAAAGGCTACAAATGCCTAATTATTATTCCCGATACTCAGTCACAAGAAAAAATAGACGCACTAACAGCACTAGGCGCAGAAGTTCGTCCCGTCCCTGCTGTACCCTACAAAGACCCAAACAACTACGTCAAACTATCTGGCAGAGTCGCTGCTGAGTTAGAAAACGCTATTTGGGCAAATCAGTTTGATAACTTAGCCAACCGCCGCGCCCACTACGAAACCACAGGGCCAGAAATTTGGACACAGACAGATGGTAAAATAGATGCATGGACAACTGCAACTGGTACTGGTGGTACTTATGCTGGTGTGGCTTTGTACTTGAAAGAACAAAATCCGGCAATTAAATGCGTTGTAGCCGATCCATTGGGTAGTGGACTTTATAGTTATGTCAAAACCGGCGAAATCCATATAGAAGGAAGTTCTATCACTGAAGGCATTGGTAACGGTCGCGTTACAGCCAATATGGAAGGCGCACCTGCTGATGATGCCATCCAAATCGATGACCAAGAAGCTTTACGGGTAGTTTACCAACTGCTAAGGAAAGATGGACTATTAATGGGCGGTTCAACAGGTATTAATGTTGGGGCAGCTGTCGCCCTAGCAAAGCAGTTGGGGCCAGGACATACCATTGTCACCATCTTATGTGATAGTGGTTCTCGCTATCAGTCGCGGATATTCAACCCTGAATGGCTAGCCTCAAAAGGACTTTCAATAGATTAGTCATTAGTCATTAGTCATTGGTCATTAGCAAAGGACAAGTGACGAATGACAAATGACAAATGACAAAGGACAAATGACAAATGACAACTCAACCATCAAACTTCCCCACAATAGATCAACCCTCTTCTCCTAAATGTGTGCGGGTTTGTCAAAATCGCACTTGCAAAAAGCAAGGTGCAGCTAAAGTTTTAGCAGCTTTTACAGCTCTGCCAATCCCTGGTGTAACGGTAACGGCTAGCAGCTGTTTGGGACAATGCGGCAATGGGCCGATGGTGCTGGTATTACCTGATATGGTTTGGTATAGCGGCATTCAACCCGATGAAGTATCTCTACTGATAGAAAATCATTTGCTAGGTGGTCAAAGAGTCCAACAGATGCTCTATTATCGGTTTCATCACCAGAAATAAAGCCAAATTTTCAATATCAATGTCTGCAATATTGTTGACTGAAGTGAGGTATCCAATGAATATCCAACAGCTGCGTCAATCCTTAAAACAAAAGTGGCTGAGTTACTATGAGCAAAATATTTCCTGGCTGGTCAAAATACGAATTTGGGGCACTTACGATGGTCTACGCCGTCCTTTGTCCGGTTTTATTTTGGCAACACTTTCTGTTTTAGAACCCCAGTTTGATGAAATACTTGCTTTTATGCTGGATCTGAATAACGATCCAGATAAAATAGTCGCCGCTTTAGGTCTTAACTTCAATCCTGATGAAGAGTTACGTTTAATAAAATTAGACCATTCTATGGCTATAACCCAAGTTGATAGTGAGTCGCCAGATGAGAAGCATTCTGAGGATCAACATCTTTCATCGGTTGTAACTGCCAGCCAGATTACCTCTCATTCTCTTACCAAGACTCTAGATTCCAACTTGTCACGCACTGATGAACTTGTGTCATCGATTACAGCTAACACTGAAGTAGTTCGCACACGCAAACCGGAGTTGGTAGTAGCAGCAACTAAAATTGCTCCAGACACTCCGGTAAAAACGCCATCCTCTGGTTTCCCAAGGGGACATCAACCAGTGCGCTGGCACTCTGGTCAGTTACCTTCAAGAGGATCGGCGACAATGACCAGTGAGGTTAACAGCAAAGCCAAAACTATGTCATCAGTGGCATTAGCTACCGAGGTTAAAAGCAACGCGCCACCTGTCCGAATCCCTGTGAGCGCATCATTGGCAATTACCACTGACATTAATAGTAATGGTAAACCAGTCCGTAGCTGCTTTGCAGCTTGTCGTCAGACATCGCCCCTTGGGCGGCTCCCTTCAGAAGCATCGCTAGCAATTACTACTGAGATTAAAAGCAATGGGAAACAGCCGAATATTCAACTAGAAAATGTTAAGAGCAAAGTGAATCTAGAAACCACTAATGCCCGTAGTATAGCTTCTTGGGTAGATGAATTTTGTTACGGCGCTAGGAATAAGGAAGAAGATATTTTGACTTGAATTAGTTATGGGTAATCGTGAGAAACAAACGGGATTTCTATAACTTCACCTTCAGTTTCTCCCACTTTGACTTTCAACCCCACGCCACCAGCTTTAGTGCGAATGTAACCTAGCCCAAAGTAACCATCAGTGGTTTCTGTGTAACTAGTAAGTTTGCCGACCTTTTCATCTCCAACTGCGATCGCACTTCCAACTGAAGCAGGGGCACTGAGGCGTATACCCAAAAGGTGTTGTTTTACACCTTTATATGTATTTAATCGAGCAATGGTTTCTTGCCCAATATAGCAACCTTTATTAAAAGAAATTGTTTGCCACAAACCAACTTCTAAAGGATTGTAATCATCTGTAAGTTCCGCATCTGGGGCGGGGCGGCCTTGTAAGATTCGCAAGGCATCCCAAGCGCGATCGCTCATTTCTACTGCCCCAACTTCTAACAATTTATTCCACACCGTTTCTTTGTCAGTATAGGGGAAAGTTAAGGTATATCCGGGAGCCGCTAACCCACTACCCACAGCAATCCGTACCCCTTCAGCCGGAGCAATTGTGTATACTTTATGACTACCGTAAGGTTGCCCAATAAGTTCGCCAATACCCAACTTTTCTAAAACAGCGTCACTTCCTGGGCCAATAAGGCTAAAAGTATTGGTGTATTCTGTAATATCAGATAATTCCACCTTATCGGCAAAGAAAATATATTTATCCAGCCATTCCATGAGATATTGGCGACGGTTGGGTGAAACCAGCAGGATTACTGCATCTTCTCTAACGTAGGCGGTTGCTAAATCAATTGTTCTGGCTGTGGAAGTGACGAAAACTGTATCGCAACCTTGCCCAGGCTTGAGTATTTGGAAATTGTTAGTGCTTTGGTTGTGTAAGAAATTGAGGCGATCGTCGCCAGCTACTTTGATACGTCCCCAGGCGGTGCGATCGCATATTGCAACCCCAACTCTGGCAGCTTGGATAGCTGCTGCATCTTTATCGTCAATTGTAGATGTTGGCATAGTGATGAGAAGTTGCCCTGTTTCAATGTTGTCGCACTGAAAATCTTAGCAAATAATACCAATTCGCAATTCGCAATTCGCAATTCGCAATGACGCTCGTTCCTCTCTACGAGACGCTACGCGAACGCTAACGCTGCGCTAACGTAATGAGCTAACGCCCCGCTTGGCTAACGCAATTAAGAAACTTAGATGCAGTAAGACTTTCGTGATTTATATCTGTTGCATCCTTTTGGAGAATTGGTATAAGCGTTTGCGGCTTCAATGGCAAGGCGATGCCAAGGGCGGGCTGTGCCTACGCTGGTTTTCAACATTACATTGTAATTGATACCAATTTAATGTGAAGCTGTACTAAATGAGTAACTCTCTATTCTTGGCGTACTTGGTGAACCAGCGCTGTAGGCGGGTTTCCCACCGTAGGCGACTGGTGTTAGCGTAGCGTTAGCGACGTTCGCGTAGCGTCTCGCAGAGAAGGAGCGTCACCCGAAGGGCGGTTCGTTTAATATTCTGTACATCTTCATACATAATTGGTATTAAAAATTTTCTTTCGAGACTTTTTTAATTTGCCCAGCAAAGTATGCTTCCTCATGTTTAAGTTGTTGCGCTACTTCTAACCCTTTCTGAAAAGCTGTTAGTGCTTGAGGAAATTCTTTGCGTTCTAGATACAATTGTCCAATTTGGTCATAAGCTTGCATCAGCCCGTAAAAATTGGCGGCTTGCGTCTCTGTCTCCACAAGAATTTGGCTAGCTTGCAAAGCCTCCTCTGTTTGTCCTTGAGAACGGTACAGCGCAATTAACTTCTGCAAAGCTTCACCAGCACGAACGTATTCCTTTAATTGCCAAGCAGTAGTATAAGCTTCTTGATAATTATTAAAAGCTTCTAGCAGTAAGTTAGGATCTTTCTTTGCTAGAGATTCGTAATCTGAGGCGATCGCTAGCTTTAATTGTGGTATTTCAGTAAGATTATTTTCACCAACGTAAATTTCTACTAGTTTATTAAGTACATTCAATGATTGCTGTGGTTGGCTTGTCCAATCGTAAATTTCAGCCAACTGTCGCAGATATGTTACCTCATTTACACGTTCGCCAACAGATGTAGCTAAACTCAATAATTCCTCGTAGATTGGCGCAGCTTTGGGATAATCAAACCAACTCAAATGCACTTCTCCAATTGTCTTGAGTGTTTCTATGAGTGCTGTTGTATCTTTTTGTTGCCGTACCACTAGCAAAACTTGGTCGTAAGCTTCCGCAGCTAGTTTAGGCGATCGCACATTTTGATAAGCTTGACCTAGCGATCGCCACAATTCTAGATCAATTGGGGCAGTTGTTTTCTGAGATTGTGCCTGCTTTTGAATTGCTTGCAATCGCTGCGTTATGTATTGTACTTCTTGTCCATCATTTTGCTTCCAGGCGATCGCCCCGACTCGTGATAGTGCTTGCACCTCTGCTAATGAACCTAAAAAGCGGCGCAAACGAAGTTCCCGGTTCCAAATTTCAAACGCCGCCACTTGATCTCCTGCTTGCAGTTTCGCTGCTGCTTCTTGATTTAAGGCATCCAACGCCGGTTCTAACTTTTGCTGTTCTTGGAGAGTTAACGGCTGTTTATCTTTGGGCGAACGTGGTAGCAGTGGATCGGGTGTGGTAATTTCTAGGGGATTAGGAGGAAATTTATCCGGTACTTTGGGGTTTTTAGTTTGTGCCAGCGTCAAGGAACTGCTAAAAAGCATAGCAGCAGTAACAATCACAATTAAACGCCTAAACATGTGTACTTTACCTTGCCTTGAGTTGGTTGCATAAGTTAATTATCCCCATACCCTATTATTTTTACCTTATTCCAGCAATTCCGAAGCGTCACTGACATTGCTTTATGTCTCTATTTATTCTAAATACTAAAACAATCAAGCTAATATCAAGCTAGTATAGACAAAGGTTTTTAAGTGTAATTGATGGGTTTGTTTATCATGTTTACATAATTTATGCAAGCGAGAATCTATTGAAAATACTTACGGGATATACTGAATAATTTAATAAAGTTTATTATTTGTCTTCCCATGAGTCAGGAAATATACGCTCCCAATAATTAACTAAATATAGGTATCCTTTATTAGAGCTAATTTGCTCTTGAAGTTAAGAAACTTGGTATCAGTTAGCACGACTATGACGAGTAGTACTGTGAAAAACTTTTGGCATTACTGATTTAGACATGAATCAAGAGGTAGAGAAGCGATATATCGCGTCTCTATATCGGTTTTCTTATTCAGCAAGCCAATTTTTTCATGGGTCTTGTTTGGTTGGAACGAAGATATAGCCGCTTGGACTCGGGCTGCTAGTCAACCTTCTCCTTCTGTGCGGTACGACGCTAACGCGTAGCTTGCTTAGAGGTAGAGGTAAGGATTTTCTAAGGTCGCTAACGCTGCACTAATAGGTGTTACCCGTCTACAGAGGTGGCTCACCGTTTTTACCAATTTAGTCAGCAGCTACTTTTTCAACTAGGAAGGTAAAAAATGGAATGGGCTATTTACAAAAAGAATACGGGCAGTTTTGTAATAGCAGTCGCAATTATGACTGGTGTTGGCGTAGTTTCGTATCTTAGTTTGCTTCAGTATAGAGAAAATGCTCAATGGGTAACACATACACGCGAGGTGCTGGACAAAACTAAAGAAGTAATGTCACAAATCAAAGATGCAGAGACTGGACAACGAGGCTATATTCTCACAGGTAAAGAACGGTATCTAGAACCCTATCGCACTGCAACTAGCGAGATTACTCAGAAAATTAAGACTTTGCGCCAATTGACTGCGGATAACCCCAGTCAACAACGGCGGCTTGATCGCCTTGAACCCCTGGTTGCCAAAAAACTAGTTTTGATGGAACAGGCAATTAACGCCAGGAGCAAAAATTTAGAATCTGCGCTGCAAATAATTCAGACAGATCAAGGTCAGCAGGTTATGGAGGACATCCGAATGCTGACTACAGATATGGAGAAAGAAGAGAATGAGTTGTTGAAACAGAGGTCGAGAGAGGCGAACATCAGCGCTCATCAAGCAACTTTGCTAACTATTTTTGGCAGCGTTATCGCTTCTGCGATCGTCGGTTTAGCAGCGATGATTACCAATCAGGAACTTCTCAAACGCAAGCGGATGGAAAATTCTCTGCAAAAAGCTCGTGATGAGTTAGAAATAGAAGTTAGCAAACGGACTGCCGAACTGAGAAACACTAACGAAGAATTGCAAACTGAAATTAATGAGCGTAAAAAGGCAGAGTCAGAGATTCTGCGCTTGAACGCCGAGCTTGAGGGGCGAGTTGCAGAACGTACAGCACAACTCGAAGCCACTAATAGAGAAATGGAAGCATTTAGTTATTCTGTATCTCACGATCTGCGGGCCCCCTTACGGAGCATCGACGGCTTTAGCCAAGCGCTACTAGAAGATTATAGTGATAACCTTGACGCACTAGGGCAAAATTACCTACAGCGAGTGCGTGCAGCCACCCAGCGAATGGCACAACTGATCGACGATTTACTGAATCTGTCAAGACTAACGCGTAGTGAGATGCGTTACGAAAAGGTGGATCTGAGCGCATTGGTGGAAGCGATCGCCACAGAGTTGCACAGAACACAACCAGAACGCCAAGTAGAGTTTGTAATTACACCGGGATTGGTTGCCAATGGTGATACTCATCTTTTACGGATCGTGCTAGAAAACCTGCTGGGAAATGCGTGGAAGTTTACAGGAAAAAATCAAAAAGCACGCATAGAATTTGGGCTTTTGCAGCAAGATGACACCCATGTGTATTTTGTCCGTGACGATGGCACAGGCTTCGATATGGCTTATATTGATAAACTTTTTGGTGCTTTTCAGCGCCTACACGCCATGACTGAGTTTGAAGGCACTGGCATCGGACTAGCTACTGTGCAACGCATTATCCACCGTCATGGTGGCCGTGTCTGGGCGCAAAGTGCAGTAGAGCAAGGCGCAACATTTTACTTCACCCTTTAACTATAGGAGAACACACAACATGATTTTACTTGTAGAAGATAATCCTGATGATGAAGCGCTAACCCTACGCGCACTCAAGAAAAACAATATTATGAACGAGGTAATAGTGGCACGCGATGGGGTAGAAGCCCTAGATTATCTGTTTGGTAAAGGTATATACGCCGATCGCGACATGAGCGTTATGCCGAATCTTATCCTGCTAGATTTGAAGTTGCCTAAAATGGATGGTTTGGAAGTTTTGCGACACCTGCGAACCGACGACAGGACAAAAATCCTTCCCGTCGTCATTCTCACTTCCTCCAAAGAGGAGCAAGACTTAATCAATGGTTATAGCTTAGGTGCCAACAGCTATGTTCGTAAACCAGTAGACTTTTCTCAATTCAGTGAAGCAGTGCGACAACTAGGATTGTACTGGTTTGTGTTAAACGAATCACCGCCAAGGGTATAGGCAGGGGGCAGGGAGCAGAGGGAGAGAAAATCCTTTTAATTCGGTGAAATTGGATAATTTATTTCTTGGAAGTCCGTTATACCAGTCCTTCAAAATGCGGCTAGAGTCCAAGGCTAACTTTCTTAATTGCGAATTACGAATTACATGGGTATACCACTGCGCGTGTTACTTGTTGAGGATTCAGAAGATGACGCTTTGTTGGTGCTGCGTGAACTGCAACGTGGTGGCTATCAAGTAACCTTTGAACGGATTGATACGCCCACAGCTATGAAAGCTGCGATCGCTGGGCAAATATGGGATATCGTCATATGCGATTATTCTATGCCCACCTTTAGCGCCCCTGCTGCATTGAAGCAAGTCAAGGAAAGTGGACTTGACTTGCCATTTATTATTGTCTCAGGCACTATTGGTGAAGATACCGCAGTAGCAGCCATGAAAGCTGGTGCCCATGACTACATTATCAAAGGCAATTTAGCACGACTTATCCCTGCTGTTGCCCGCGAGTTACGTGAGGCACAGGTGAGACGAGAGCGTAAACAAGCAGAGGAGCAGATTAAAGCATCGCTTCAAGAAAAAGAGGTGCTATTAAAAGAAATTCATCATCGAGTAAAAAATAATTTGCAGATTATTTCTAGTCTGCTCAACCTGCAAGCAGAGTATCTCAAGGATAATCAAGCCCTTGAGGTATTCAAAGATAGCCAGAACCGGATTGACTCAATGGCTTTGATCCACGAGAAACTATATCAATCTCAAGACTTGGCAAAGATTAATTTTGCTGATTATATCCAAGATTTAGTAACTAATTTATTTTATTCATATAACGTTAATTCCAGTGCTATTACCTTAAAAATGAACGTTGAGGAGGTTTTTTTAGCCATTGATGCAGCTATTCCTTGTGGCTTGATTATCAATGAGCTTATTTCAAATTCACTAAAATATGCCTTTCCTCAAAGAGAATTAGGAGAAATTTGTATTGAATTTTGTTCCATAGAAGCAAATTTATTTAAACTTACTATCAGTGATAATGGTGTCGGTTTTGCCCAAAATTTTGACTTTCAAGCTACAGAATCGTTAGGTTTGCGATTAGTCAAAGGTCTAACACATCAGCTACAGGGCAATATCGATTTTATCAGCTATAACGGAGTAGAGTATAAAATTATATTCCCGACTAAGAATTTATAAAGCTATAAGCTTAAAAATCATGAATCCAGTAAATATATTAGTTGTTGAAGATGAAATAATCGTAGCAATGGATATACAAAATCGGCTAAGAAAATTTGGATACACTGTTATGGGGCTTGCCGATTCTGGAGAAGAAGCTATTAAAAAAGCAGCAAATGATTCTCTAGATTTAGTTTTAATGGATATTCATCTCAAAGGAAAGATGGACGGTGTGGAGGCCGCTCAAATAATTCATAATATTTTTAAAATTCCAGTAATATATCTTACCGCTAATGCAGATGAATCAACATTGAATCGAGCAAAGGAAACAGAGCCATTTGGCTACATTCTCAAGCCTTTCAAAGAAAAGGAATTAAAGTTCACTATTGAAATTACACTTTCTAAACATCGAACAGAAAAAAAGTTAAAACAGAATGAACAATGGTTGACTACTGTACTTAAAAGTATTGGAGATGCTGTCATTACTAGCGATGCCTCTGGAAATGTAACTTTTATGAATCCTATGGCAGAAGGGCTGACGGGTTGGAATTATTCTGATGCCTTTGGTAAAGAAGCAACAGAAATATTTAATATTGCTCATGAAGAAACTCGGATAACAATTGAAAGTCCGATCAAGCAAGTCCTTCAATCTGGCGTTAATGTCGGTCTACCAGAAAAAACGATACTTATTACTAAAAACGGTACAGAAATCCCAATTGATGATAGTGTTGCAGCGATTAAAGATGACAACGGTAACATCACGGGTGCAGTTTGCGTTTTTCAGGATATTACCGAGCGTCAGCAAATATTGAAGGCACTAGCGCGTCGTCAGCAAGAATTTAAAGCATTAGTTGAAAATGCACCTGATATTATTTCCAGATTTAACACTCAATTGCGCTACGTTTACGTTAATCCAGTTATTGAAAATGTTACAGGAATCTCAGCCGAAACATTTATTGGCAAAACAAACACAGAGTTAAATCTGCCAGACGAATTTTGCCGGATATGCGATCGCAAACTCCAGCAAGTTTTCCAAACTAAGCAAGAGACGGAGTTTGAATGCAGTTTAGCGATCGCTCAGGAAACAAAACATTACCATATCCGTCTTGTGCCTGAATTCGCTAGCGATGGCTCAGTATATTGTGTTTTGAGTATTTCTCGCAACATTACTGCCCTAAAACTTGCAGAGGCGCAATTAATTTATGACGCTTTTCACGATATATTAACGGGTCTGCCAAACCGCGCCTTATTTATGGAACGACTAGAACGGGCGCTGATGCTGTCAAAACGACGTGCGAACTATACATTTGCTGTTCTCTTTCTAGACCTAGATCGCTTCAAAGTTGTTAACGACAGTCTTGGCCATACAATTGGCGATCAACTACTAACTGCCCTTGCTCGCAGACTAGAAAGCTGCCTACGTGCTGGAGATACGGTTGCGCGTCTAGGGGGAGATGAGTTTACGATTTTGCTTGAGGATCTCAACAATATCAATGACGTAACAGGCGTAGTGGAGCGGATACACGAAGCTCTGACATCTGCATTCCAACTCAGTGGATATGAGGTATTTACCACCGTCAGCATTGGTATCGCTTTAAATAAGGGTAATTACAACCTACCAGAAGAACTACTACGCGATGCTGATATTGCAATGTATCGCGCTAAGGCATTGGGTAAGGCACGCCATGAGATATTTGACTCAAGCATGTACAGGCAAGCAACGGAGCAATTAGAGTTAGAGATGGATCTACGGCGGGCAGTTGAACGCCAGGAGTTTCAGGTTTACTACCAGCCAATTGTATTGTTAGAAACTTACAAAATTATTGGTTTTGAGGCTCTTGTTCGCTGGCAGCACCCACAACAGGGATTAATTCCTCCAGACAACTTTATTCCACTAGCGGAAGAAACTGGGTTGATTATCCCTATTGGTTATTGGGTACTGCGCGAAGCTTGTCGGCAGATGCATGCTTGGCAAATACAATTTCCTATTGACCCACCCTTGACAATTAGTGTAAATCTTTCCACTAAACAATTCTCACAGCCTGGGCTAATTGAGCAAATTTGCCAAATTATGCAAGAGACTGGTCTGGAAGGCAGCAACTTAAAGCTGGAGATTACCGAAAGCGTACTGATGGAAAATATTCAATCAGCAACTTTTATGCTCTTGCAACTGCAAGAGATGAATATCCAAATACACTTAGATGATTTTGGTATAGGCTATTCATCTTTGAGTTACCTGCACCGCTTTGCAAGTAACGCCTTGAAGATTGATCGTTCTTTTGTTACCAAAATTGGTGCTAACGGCGAAAACTTGGAGATTGTTCAAGCGATCATCACCCTAGCTCAGAGTCTAAATATAGATGTAATAGCAGAGGGCGTAGAAACTGTAGAGCAACTGGCACTACTTAGAGCCATGAAATGTAAGCACGCACAAGGATATTTCTTCTCCAAACCTTTAGATAGCAAATCGATAGAAACATTACTTGCATCTGGCATTCAGCCGAGACAAGAATAGTGTTACAAAGCCTAAGTATTTAGCGGTAGGTTAGGGACATCCCATCCAAGAATTAAATTATTCAATTTCTACATCCAACATCACTATCCAATTTTTTCTCCCCCTGCCTTCCAAAACTATTGATTATTTTTTTATTTGAAAGTCCCTTATTTACTCTCTTTTTCTCCTTTGGCTCGTTCCTGTGTCAAGCTATCAATAGCATCACCCAAAGCAGTAGTAAGGCTATTGCGGGTTTGAGCGTGCTTATCCTGCTCAGTTTTCAAAGCTTGCAAGAGGCGATCGCGTTCTTTGATTACGCTGATGAGTTTATCTTGCAATTCCTCTACAGATTTTAGTTGTTCTATTTCTTGTTGGATTGCTGTTACTGGCGTTCCAGGAGCCAGTGTTTCCATCTCAAGACCCTGGAGTTTATGCAATTCTGCCTTGAGGGATGCGATCGCCTGTTGGGACAATTGGGCATCTGTGCGCCTTTGTTCTGCTTCTGTGTTGTAAAGCTGACGCCATCTTTGGGCGCTTTCCCAAGCAGCATCGCGATCGCTCTGAAGTACCGCCATCTGCTCTTTGATTGTCTGGATTTCGGTCAACCACTCTTGTGTTAAATCTTGATTCATAAATAATTTGTCATTTGTTTTCTTCCCCCACTCCCTACTAAGTATTATTGCGGAAAAAAGATAAATGCGATCGCTACGCAAAATTTGGCAAAGTAATTAATAAAGCTAACCAGTTTTAACTCTAAATTATGCCAAAGCCTCGTTTTTTACGCTTCTTTCGCCACCTCAATTGGCACACGCTCAAAAAAACTTTTGCTAGGACAATGGAAAGACGACTTTTTGGACTCGCCTCGGAAATTGCCTTCAATGCTATGTTATCCCTGTTTCCGGCAATTCTTGCGATCGTTACAGCCATTGGCTTATTAGCAGAATCTTTACAAGCTACCTTTAAACAACTGGCCGCACAACTCAGTCAAGTTCTACCAGAACAAGCCTTGGCTCTGATTCGTGATTTTGCCACTACAGAAATTACCAGCTCCAAAAACAGTGGTTTATTTTCTCTGAGCTTCGTATTAGCAATTTGGACTGCTTCTGGGGCGGTGAGTACTGCTATGACTGCCTTCGACCAAATCCATCAAATTCCTTCAGAAAACATCCGTCCCTTTTGGAAAGCCAAGCTCGTCTCTCTGGGATTAACAGTCGGTACTATGTTGCTTTTAGTGTTGGCTTCTTTCTTAGTGTTTACCAGTGATTTTCTATTGGCAATGGTAGTGCGTGGAAATAGTTCTTTGATTTTCTTGTTGCATCTTTGGCAACTGTTACGCTGGCCTTTAGCTTTAAGCATTGTTGCTGTCGCCTTTAGCTTTGTCTATCGCTATGGCCCAAGCCAGTGGAACTCAGGCACGCCAATGATGCCTGGAGCAATTTTAGCAGCTGTTTTCTGGGCGATATTGTCAGCTCTATTTCGGCTTTATGTGGCGAATTTTGGCAATTATAATAAAGTCTATGGCGCAGTAGGGGCTGTGATAGTTTTAATGCTTTGGTTATTGATGAGTGCTGCGGTTCTGTTAATCGGCGATCAGTTGAATGTGACTGTCGGTGAAGATATGCGCCCAAAAGCACGTCAGGATCTCGTAAAAAATATTAATTTGTAAATATCATTATAAATCTCTGAGAAAATTTTTGCAAAAGTTCAATAGGGGAGTAGAATGTCTAACGATTCAAGACAAACTTAGCGATCGCCTTCATGCCTGATTCTCCTTTTCGATTTTCGATGATTGAACCCGATGCCAAAGCACCCACCTTGAAGCGTCTACGTCAGTTAAGCCGACTGCTTGATAACGTTATTACCATTCCTGGTACGCAGATTGGTTTTGGTCTAGATCCAATTTTAGGATTAATACCTATTGGTGGTGATTTTTTGGGAATCATGTTTTCTAGCTACATCATCCTAGAAGCAGCGCGGCTGGGTGTATCTAGAGCCACTTTAGGCAAAATGGTTCTAAATGTAATCATTGATGGCTTAGTAGGCGCTGTCCCAGTTTTGGGAGACTTTTTTGATTTTACCTGGAGAGCTAATACTAATAATATCAAGCTGTTGGAAGATTACTTAAAGTTTCCTAGTCAGCAAAAGAGTGCAGACAGGTGGTTTATCTTTGGTGTTTTGGTAGGATTGTTGCTGATTGCCATTGTTTTAGTAGCATTACCAGTAATACTAGTTAGAATGCTGTGGAATGCCTTAACTGGCAGTTAAATTATTTATTAATAACGGAATGAAAGATTGGTGGCAAGCTACTTTTCCTAAAGGGCGGCAAAGTCTAATTATTACTGATGCACAAGGGTATCCTGTACAAATTGCTTATGGCGAAAAAGGTAAAGGTAAACCGTTAATTTTATTACATGGCATGGGTAGTTGGAGCTATAATTGGCGCCATAGTATAGCCCCATTATCTAAATATTTTCGGGTAATTTGTTTTGATGCCAAATGTTTTGGTTTTTCCGAAAAACCATTATCGCGTAGAGAACACAACGGTCATCAAGTTATTGAGTTTAAAAGAGTTATTGAGGCATTATGTGACGAACCCGCAGTGATTGTGGCTGAATCTTTGGGGGGATTGGTTGCCCTTGCCATTGCTCAAGAAAATCCGCAGTTAGTCGGGCGGCTTATAGTTGTAAATGTACCTATTTTTGCCGAACGTCTACCCCATTGGGCTATGTGGTTACTTGCCCAAACGCCTTTGGAAATAATACAAACAATTGATTCTTTACGTCTAGCATATTTGTTTGCACCTCTATTTAGAGAAATTATGGCGATAGAAAGACGTAGAGTATTATTTGATCCGTCAATTTTGACACAGGAAGATGTTTATTGGATAACTTACCCATTTATTGAGCTACCTGGTACAGTTGCAAAAGTCGCCGAAGAGTTACAAATAGCAGCGCGAGAAATTGAGAATTGGCAAGAAAATAAGCCTAATATGCTCACCAAAATTCAAAATAGCCTAAGTAAAATTAAGTGTCCTACATTAGTTTTGTGGGGTGAACAAGATAGTTGGTTTCCTGTTAGTCATGGTGAAAAATTGCATCAGTATATTCCCAATTCTAAATTACAAATTTTGTCTAACTGCTATCATGATGCCTCAAGTGGTGCTTCTGAAGTATTGAATGCAGCGATTATTGAGTTTTTACGGGATACTGACCAATAATATCGTGTTCGGTGAAAGACTTATCATTAAAACCGCAGGGGAGCAGGGGGCAGGGAGCAGGGGGAAAGAAGTTTTCCTAGTTTTTGCATATATGCGGGAATTATAACTAATTAGGCGGACATGATATAATTCATAATTACGGACAGAAAAACTTTATTTATCAATAGAAGAATAAAAAGAGAGTGGGAGGAAGCGTATCAGTCAGCTTTCAAACTCCCACTCAGCTATTTGCTGCTGAAGTGAACAGGAATGTATACAGACGTTGCCCTTATTTTAGGTTTAATGCGTACTTCAACAACAACGCCCATAAGCATTTAATAGTCCTGTTGCAGCAAATACCAAACCTGATTATTAATATTTATCTGCTGATGAAAATCCTCTGCAAATAATTGGTAGAGATAGTTTTTTCTTGTAAATCACTTAGTAAATAGTGTTTTACAAAAGGAATTTGCTTACGTGGTAGTCCCTGATAACAAAACCCTTGAAGTCGTTTATCTTTGTACAATTTAACTTGGTTAATTAGAATTTGGTTGCCATTTTGGCAAGTTTTTAAATCTCGGAATTGCTCGCCTGCCAGTTTGTGAGAAATTTTCATTGCTATAGGCTAGCCATAACCGCATCAACATAAAGTTAGTCTTCCCAAATCCTAAGAATTTCTTAAAGCTAAAAATACAAATACCAGACCCAGACGAAGACGATAGAGATTAAGCTGACTGGGGATTCCTGATAAACCACTCTTAAGCGATAGTATAACTGTAGTTTCTTTAAATTCTCTCACCTACTATGCCAAAACAGTCTATAGGTCTTGATCTCCAACTCTATAATTACCTTTTATCTGTTTCGCTGCGGGAACCGGAGATTCTTTTGAAGTTGCGCCAAGAAACCGCCAGCCATCCCCGAAGTGGAATGCAGATTTCACCAGAACAAGGGCAGTTTATGAGACTTTTGGTGCAGCTTATTGGAGCTAAGAAAACCCTAGAAGTTGGAGTATTTACTGGTTATAGCTCACTTTCTGTAGCTTTGGCGCTACCGCCTGATGGGAAGATAATCGCTGCTGATGTAAGTGAAGAATTTACTGCGATCGCCCGCCGATATTGGCAAGAAGCTGGAGTTGCCGATAAAATCGATCTACGATTAGCACCCGGTTTAGAAACTTTAGATCAGCTGTTGGCAACTGGGCAAGCCGAGACATTTGATTTTGCTTTTATTGATGCTGATAAAGAAAATTATGATGGATATTATGAGCGATCGCTGCAATTAGTGCGTCCAGGTGGATTGATTGCTATTGATAATGTTTTATGGTCAGGACAAGTTGCTAACCCAGAAAATCGAGATGAAAGCACCCAAGCTATCCGGGCGCTCAACGAGAAGTTACATCATGACGAACGGGTAACGCTCTCCCTTGTCCCCATTGCTGATGGGCTTACTTTAGCCATCAAGCGACCTTAATACAGTTTGATGCAAACTTAGTATTGATATAAATAAGGGTAGCATAGATATGCTACCCCATTGCGTGTTCTACTTCTATTTACTTAGAAGTTGTAGCCAACGCCAAATAATAGCCCTACATCAGTGTCATCCAGAAAAGCAGCATTTACACCACCTGTCACCGTAAATCGAGAACCAACAGGAAGGTCTACACCACCAGTTAACAGTAATCCAACATCAGTATTAGCATTAGCTTCAATTGCTACACCAGCACCAATATAAGGAGATATGGCAAAGGTTCTTGAACCCACTGAACCTGCTGTGCGGGGCGAAAAATCCAAAGTCAAGGGAACCAGAATTAGTGTATCATCCCCAAAGATCACTGATGGTCGTGCTGATATATTGCGTGTCAGACCAATTTTGCTAATTGCTGCAAAGTTACCATCACTCAAAGCTGTATCGTTACCACTCAAACCAATGTTACCAGCAACTCCAATATAGCTAGGGCCACCAAGAGTAGTTCTACCTGGCCTCACCTCAGGCGTTGTAGCATTTGGGGTTCCTGTCCCTGGTTGATTTAACTGACTGAGCTTAACATCAGGCGGGATCAGGACTTGGTTAATTGCATGGATAACACCATTGCTAGCTTTTACGTCTGCCTGAATAACTGTGGCATTATTCACCGCAACTTGATTATTAGCGCGATCAATTTTAATATTTACAGGGCTTTGTTCAGAGGTTCTCAGTTCTCCAGCCGAGAGTTGACTAGAAGTTACTGCACCAGGAACCACATGGTATGACAAAATCTTAATCAATGCATCTCTGTTTTCTGGTTGCTGTAATTGCTGTAAGGTAGCAGCAGGTAAAGCAGCAAATGCTTGATCGGTGGGAGCGAAGACTGTATAAGGGCCAGGCTGTTGAAGAATATCTGCTAAACCTGATGTTCTTAATAAAGAAGTCAGAGTTGTCAAAGAACTACTGGATGCAGCAAGAGAAACAATATCAGTACCGGTTTGAGTTGAACCGACAATATATTGACTAGCTGGAAGATTGCTCGCAATGGGTTGCACCTTTCCTTGTTTAGCCAAAGCTTGATATAAAATTGCCGCAGCTTCAGCACGAGTTAGAGGCTGTTGCGGATTGAGTTGTTTTACATCTGGATAATTAACAACAATATTAGATTGAGTTGCTGCTGTCACACCAGCAACAGCATAGCCTGGAATAGCTGAAGCGTCGTTGTAGTAGGTGCTGAGGTCAGTACTGCTTCCAGTGGTGCTACCAGTTAAACCCAAACCACTGGTTATAGCAACGATCGCCTGTACCTTCGGTATTTGTTCATTGGGTCTAAACACGTTACCAGGATAGCCTGCCAAAAATCCAGTTTCGTAAGCGTTCTGAATTGCAGAAGCCGCCCAATAGCCAGCAGGAACATCTCTAAATCCACCTGCGCTTAATTGCCGAACTCGATTTTGGCTAGGGAAAGCTTTTTGAATTAGGGCGGCAAACTCTGCACGAGTCACACCTTGATTCGGCCTGAAGCTGCCATCAGGAAAGCCACTAATTACGTTATTTTCAGCTAAGGCTTGAATGAAGGGACGCGCCCAATAATCTGAGGAAACATCAGACAAGTTTACTGTTGAAGTAGGCGATGGTGTCGCAGGTGATGGTGTTGCAGGTGATTGTGTGTCTTGTGATGGTGTCGTAGATGGAACAGTAGTTTGAGATGAGGCTGGGGTAGATATTACGATGGGAGTGATTGTAGCAGCTGTCATTCCCAGAACTACTAAAGCAACCCTTGCTGATGGCCAACGAAAGGAACTAAACATGGAAACATCCTCTATTATCTGAATTTTCACCACACGCAGTACAAAATTTCTATTTGGTTTTTCAAAAACCGCATATAACACTAATATGCATAAGCAACGATATTGTGGTATATGGATATGTTGCAAAAATAAAGATTCTTACATGCAAGTATGCGATTTTATCAGTTATAAAATCGCAGCCAAGCACTAGAATAATTAGCTTTTAATAGCCATCTCTTTATGATTGCAGAAGATGGTTAATGCCGTCAAGCTACATGAATCATAATCTTTAGCAACATTTAAGAAATAAAATTTGTCTTGGCTATATACTGTATTATTAATCTTTGAGGTAAATTATACAACTAACTATTGGCTGGATTTCGAGGAAGAACTTTCACTCTTTAGATAGTTGTCTGTGACAGTAAATTTTCAAATACTAGACTGAAAATTAGCATCGCAATCAAAAATGTTAGGCATGATTGCGCCAAGATTTTTGGCTAGGAATTATTTTTTTGCAAAATACAATTTTATAAAAGTGAATCTACGGATAAATTAGAATTTTTAAAGTGTCTAATATGTAACATTTTTCCTGAGAACTCCTCTGGATATAAAGTAATAAATCCGGTTTTAATCCACCCTTTAACCCAGTATTTTCACATAAATGCAACGTATTATGGCGTTTTAACTACTGTGAAGCATGATTATAAAAAAGTTTTAGTCATACCTTTGCACTAGCAAATCTGCAATTGAGGTTGGTAATTCAGCTGGTAACTTATTTTGGAAACGCAGGTGTTAAGACTCACTAAGCGATCGCTTTCTCCATCATAGGGGGTAAGAGCGATCGCAAAAATCGGAAAACCCTTTTTCCCCCCTGCCTGCTTTAAATCAACATCCCAGCAATACAAGCGGTAATAAAACCCGCTAACAATCCGCTAATCATTGACCTTAGACCCATGCGAGCTAAATCATGCTGGCGATTAGGTGCTATTCCAGTAATGCCGCCAATAGTAATTCCAATTGAACCGATATTTGCAAAATTACATAAGGCGTAAGTCGCAATAATTATTGCACGTTGGGAAATTTTACCACTTTCAATTAGTGCTTTCAAATCTAAAAAAGCAATAAACTCATTCAAAATTGTCTTTGTACCCAACAAAGCCCCCACTTGCCGACAATCAGCCCAAGGTACGCCCATCAGCCAAGCTACGGGAGCCATAATAAAAGATAAAATCCACTGTAATGAGAGTTGCTGTAAACCCACAAATGCTCCCAACCATCCCAGCAGTGCATTTAGGGCAGCTAATAATCCTAAAAAGGCAATAATCATCACCCCAACATTAACTGCTAATTTCACACCATCAATTGCTCCGCTAGTAGCAGCATCAATTACATTTACATAGTTGGTTTCTACACTCGCTTTTACCTCGCCAGCCGTCTCTGATGCTTCTGTTTCTGGATACAGCAATTTTGATACCACCAACGATGTGGGAGCAGTCATAAAAAAAGCAGCAATCAGGTGTTCTGCTGGTATCCCAAAGGAGAGATATGCCCCTAGAACTCCACCCGCAATTGTGGCAAAACCACCCGTCATCACAGCATGAAGTTCTGATTGCGTCATGTTCGCTATATAAGGTTTAACCATCAGCGCCGACTCTGTTGGCCCCAAAAAGATGTTACCTGCACAGGATAAAGATTCAGAACCGGATGTTTTCATCGTCTTCATCATTACCCACGCCATCACATTTACGACTCGCTGTAAAATGCCGTAGTAATACAAAACGCTGATGAAGGCAGAGAAAAAGATAATTGTCGGCAGCACTTGGAAGGCAAAAAAATGATCCTTAAAATTTTCTCCAAAGACAAATTTTGCACCAACATCAGAAAATGCTAAAAATTGGCTGACAATATCTCCCAGAGATTTAAACACATTCAAACCCCAAGGAGTTTTAAGAATTATTAGCGCCAATGCAAACTCCAATCCCAAACCCCACGCCACTATGCGCCAACGAACCGCACGACGATTAACCGAGAAAGCGTAGGATATACCGATAAAAACTAAAATCCCCAACGCAGAAATGGCGCGTTCCATATTTACTCCCGGAAATGTATGGCAAAGGCACTTGGCCACAAAGCATACACAAAAATCCGCGTGTTTTTATGGGTTTGTAGTGAATTACTCAAGTTTTAATGGTGTAAAGAAGGATTTAGCGATCGCACTTCAAATTATTGTAGAAAAACATGGCGGTATGGAGGTTAATATTATGTTCGCTTGATTATTTATTAAACCCGAAGAACCCCACACGCCAGTCGCTCATGGGGGAAACCCCCAAGACCGCGCTGGCTCCCTTGGTTATCTGTGCCAGTTATCCCACCATAACCAGACTCAATGCCAAAGTTGCGATCGCAAACACCAATAATTTGCCAGATACAGTGTGTAACAGTAATTATAGGTTCATCTCTTTGTATACCCGACATAACTTCAGCATAGTTGCTCTCATCTGTAAAGGTACACACAACGAAATAAGACCAAGATAACTGGTGGCAGATAACATTAAATACTCAGGATATAATCTCTAGACGATCGGGTATAGTGAATTTGTTAGGTGGCGTTGGGTTTTTCAGGATCTTCACCCAGTATTTGCTGTGCAGTGTGTCGGATGTGCAGAATACGCACCATAGATACTTCTTGATCCTCCAAAATAGTGAAAAGGATGCGGTATGAGTTGCGTCCTCGACCATAAAGTAGTTGTCGAATTTCTTGGCTGAAATACTCGTTTTCTGGCGCTAAAGGACAGCGCTTCGGCATTTGAGACAAAGAATCAATTGCTTCCAGCAATTCGGCATACCATTGACTTGCCCTTAAAGGGGATGTGACTTGGGACAACCGGAGAAAGGCACTGTCTGCTTCAAACTCCGCCACACTGGAAATTTCGATGCGATATTTCATGAATCAGCTGGCAGATTATACTTGCGACGCTGTTCTTGGGCAAATTCATGAAAAGACCGGAACTGTCCTGTCTCAAAATCATCTAATCCTTGTTGAATCCCCTTTATTGCCTCCTCTGATTCTTGTACTTCCCACTCTAAGACACTGGTAAGCAACTCAGATGCTACAAGACTAACATCTTGACCTTGGCGAGTGGCTTTGTCACGTAATAATGCTTCTAATTCTGGGCTAAGGGTAATGACAATTGGCATAGAGCTACTTCCTTTGGCATTGAGCCTCTGCGCGATATTCTAGCAAACACAGCAATCAGTAGCTATCTAAATATTTTGTATCTTTCATCATACTGTTGATCCTAACCAGAAAGTCTTGTTTCATGGGGTGCAACTGACTTGTTAAGTTATATCTTTATGTATTCTCCAATATTCAAATAGATTTTTAACTTTCACCATCTCTACAGGTTTAAAAATAAAGTGCTGATCCTCTCTATCGAGGTCACTCTGAATATACCTACCGATATCTGAATCATCTATGTCATCCAGTTTACTTAAATTATTCGAGAGATAATTCTCAAATTCCTTGCGCTCATCATGATTTCTGTATAACAGAAATATAGCCTCTCCACTCCGACTCTGAAAGTCTAGTTTGCTATCTGTCATGAAATTTAGAAACGCTCCATTCCTGCTTTTAAGCACATAGTAGATATACCAAACTTCACGTCCTGATACTCGAACATGACCATTATTAGGTACTGCTAATTCAATCCTCATTTCATCGCAGTACATATAAGGCAACGTGAACAATGTTGTAGATAAGTATTTAAATTCTGCTTCTCCTATAAACGAACTTTTATTTATATAGAAATAACTGAATATATCCCTAAACTCTCTTGGTTCTCCGAATTTTATTTGATATTCAGGATTATATTTGTGATAAGCACACTCTTTATTTCCTATATCCTTGTCCCATTCCTCTGGCTTCCATAAGAAATCGACGATTCTATCACCGGGCTGGACATCCAACCCAAAACGTTCTCGCCACATCATTTCAATTATTCTGATGTCAGCACTTTTGTCAATAGGTGTATTCGTATCAATGTTTCTTGTGTAAATGCTGTTTGCTCTTATTTGCTTGTCCCTATCTCTGTACTCGTCTCTTAAATAGTAAGGTTTAAAGGGTTTATCAAAGATTATTAAAACATCTATTTCATGGCTTTCTAATTCAAATGTCCTTAATTCGATCTCTGGTCTTATGTCGCCAGCAAACGGCTTTGATCGCAAAAAATCGATCAAGTCAGTTTGTGACTTTCTATTTTCTTGCTCTACTCCTTTTATTTCACAGCCAGCTTGAGGATCGCCCACTCCAAAGATTAGGTACTTATTTCCCTTATGTAACGAATTAGCGAGACAAAGAATATCGTGAAGCAGTGAAGCCTTATTGTCATGATGCTTCTCTTTAAAATCCCAATATTGACCTTCTCGCTTCGTTGCCACTAACTGTTTGATTTCAGCCTGTAGATTGAAATCCATTAAGACTCCGGACTGCAAAGGTGCAGTTTAACACATTAAATAGGGTAATTAATTATAAGGCATAAGGGGATCAAAGCGTGTTTAATTGGGTTTCACAACCCCATAACTGTGCGATAATGCGCTTCTATTTGCGCGACGGTTTTAGACTTGCGTTTTGTCTCCCATTGACTGCGGTTAAATAATTCTTGTCGCAAATCATCAACGTTAATTGTGGTAACTTTACCATCAGCAACAATTTGCTTACCATTTACCCAAGCACTATCAACAACATTGGTAGGACGACCTAAGACTAATAAACCAATGGGATCTGTACGGGGTAATAATGATAGATTGGTGAGATCATAAAGTACCAAATCTGCTTGTTTACCCACAGTTAAAGAACCGAGTTTGTCTGCTATATTCAGTCCCTTTGCGCCTCCCAAGGATGCCATTTCTACAGCTTGTCTGGGCGTAATCCAGTTTTGATAATTTGAGTCTGTAACATTATGTAAAATAGAACCCATTTTGATTGCTTCTAGCAAATCTTGAGAGTCATTACTCGAAGCACCATCGCAACCAAAAGTTACATTTACTCCAGCTTGACGATATTTTAAAATAGGGGCGATGCCACTGCCTAAACGCAAATTACTTAAGGGATTATGAACAACTGTAGATTGAGTTTCGGCGAGAATGGCGATATCAGCATCATTTAACCAAACGCAATGAGCAAGAGAAGTTTTATTGCTCAAATATCCGATTCTTTTCAAATGTTCTACAGCAGTACAACCGTACTTTTCTTGGGCGAGTTTTTCCTGTGCCCTGGTTTCAAGTAAATGGGAGTGACGACAAAGATTATAGCGATCGCTTAACTCACTGCATCCTTCAAATAAAGCATCAGTACACAACTGTATCCCTGTTGGTGCAACTAAAATATTTATACCCTCATCCGGGCGATGAAACTGTCTTACCGCCTCTTCGATAATTTCTAATGTTGCCGCAGTTGAGCGAAAATAAGGTTCATGCTTTCGGGCTGATTCCCCAGATGGGATACCTGCGCTGAGGGATTCATCTTGAATTAAAGGGGCGATAAAGGCGCGAATTCCTACTTCTCTGTAAGCGCGAGTTGCAATGGCGATCGTTTCTAACTCAAGTCCGGGAATTAACACCAGATGATCTACTACACTCGTCCCGCCGGAAAGTAGAGTTTCCACCGCAGTACCCAAGGCGCTGAGATAAACCTGTTCGGGATCGAGAGGGGCAAAATCATACAGTTCTGCTAACCATAATTCTAAAGGGAAAGCTGACATGATCCCCCGTTGCCACATCTCTGATGAGTGAGTGTGAGCATTGAAAAAGCCAGGTAGCAATAGCTTGTTTTTGCCATCTATAGGTGTGCCGATTACCTGTAGATTAGGGGCAATGGCTGCAATTGCACCATCTATAATCTGTACATCTACCGTTGCATAATCATCATCGGCGGCAATTAAAACATTCTGGATGGTGAAACTTACCATATTTAACCTTGATTAAGTAATTGTATTCTCAACTGAATTTCAAGTTACAAAATAGAAAATGGCGTTCGGTATTGCAATTTTATGAATTTACCATTACGGACATTGGGAGTTCCACCAAATGCGTGGACAGTGAATGATGCGATCGCAGATATCACTCGTCCTCAAAAGGCCCCACAACCCGTTATTTTATCAACAGAAACTAAAACCCTGCGCCTAGACTTGGCAAAAGCAGCTATCCTCGTCATTGATATGCAAAACGACTTCTGTCACCCTGACGGCTGGTTAGCGCATATCGGCGTAGACGTAACTCCGGCGCGTCAGCCTATTGAACCTTTGAACAACTTGCTTCCAGAACTGCGTGAAGTTGGTGTTCCAGTTATTTGGATAAATTGGGGAAATCGTCCCGACTTACTCAATATTAGTGCTGGTTCGCGTCACGTCTATAATCCCACAGGAGAGGGTGTAGGATTGGGCGATCCACTGCCAAGCAATGGTGCTAGAGTACTCATGGCAGGTAGTTGGGCAGCAGCAGTAGTAGACGAATTAGAAAAAATACCCGAAGATATTTATATAGACAAATACCGCATGAGTGGGTTTTGGGATACGCCATTAGATAGTATCTTGCGAAATCTGGGAAAGACAACATTATTTTTTGCTGGTGTTAATGCCGATCAATGTGTGCTAACTACGTTATGTGATGCTAGCTTCTTAGGATATGATTGCGTGTTAGTTAAAGACTGTACTGCTACCACTTCTCCTGAATATTGTTGGCTGGCGACGTTGTATAATGTCAAACAATGCTTCGGTTTTGTGACTGACTCCCAAAAGATTTTAACAGCGCTGCAAAAAGGTGAGGAGTGAATCAATTTTGAATTTTAGATTTTAGATTGATCCTATTTTAGGAATTTTCATACCCATCGATAACTTCAGAGGGGATAAATAAATGTACGCTACTCGTTGTGTAATTCCGGTTATCAAATCTAGTAAAGATTACCAAGTATATCGCATCAGTCCCGACGCCTCGAATCGATTAGCAATTATCTTCGATTCGACAAGTGCTAACACTTCGTTGACTTGCTGCATAGAAATTTTCGATGTTGGTGGACAAACACCTCCAAATCGCCATCAGTGGGCGGTGGAAATGTTTTTCGTCCTCAAAGGCGAAGGGATCGCCATCTGTGACGGCAAGAGTGCCACGATCAAGGCTGGGGATAGTTTATTAGTACCTCCCACTGGTACTCATTTGATTAAAAATACTGGTTCTACTCGCTTGTACACATTGACTGTTATGATTCCCAATGAAGACTTTTCGGAATTGATTCGCAGTGGTATTCCGGCGGAGTTAGATGCAGAAGACATGGCAGTATTAGGGAGATTCGATGCTTTGATGCCCTGTTAAAATAATTCGTAATACTCGCCTCCGGCGAGAAGCAAGCTACTTAATTCGTAATTCGTAATTTAACTTATGCGGGATTCCTCGTTTCCATGTGAAACACGGTAACGAGGAAATATTATGAATTACGAATAATTTATTGTTAAAAAATTTTAGCTTATTAACTACGAACTTTAGTCAGGATTCTTTGGGAATAAAACGAAGAATCAGCTTCGTTTTTGGCACAATCTTAGGCAAACTTAATCACATTATTTCCAGCAGTTTTGGACTTTGAGCTAAGTTGAGCGTTGCTTCACAGGCAAACTAGATGGGGTAGCCATTGCGTTTTTGCCAGTCAATCAGATGAAAAACCAACTTCATGGCGGCGCGGCGATCGCTAACAAAGTTATCATCAAAATACACTGCCCTCAGATTGCCAGATTGTCGCATTGCATCTAATGCGATTACTTGCTCTGGTGTTTATCCGGGGACTGTTGCCATAGAATCTGGAATATCACAAAACTCGCAGCGATAAGAGCAACCACTAGAAAACTGCTTGTCAGGAAATAATCATTGATATGCAGCAAATGATAAGCTGGAGTGGGGAAATGTGTTAAAGGCAACTGAGCAGCTAATGTGACAATTTATTGACACAATTAGTTGTAATCGCAACTAGCTTACCGTGATATTTCAGAAGTTTTTAACTGCAAGATAGAAAACTTACCTTGTTCTTTTTTAGAAATTTTACCGGTAAAGTTGGTTAAAAGTTGGTATTGCTGGTACGATTTTACCTAGCATCAATTTTGGAAACAACTTATATCGCACCTTTTCTATGAAAAGAAAACAAATTCTTGGCTTTCTGGGTATAGCAGTTGCAGGCTTGCTCTTGGCAATTGGTTTACCATTGGTTACTCCTTCTCCTGGAATAGCACAATCAAGCACCAGCATAACTGTGTCCGCAGCTTCTAGCTTAAAAGATGCGCTGGAAGAAATTAAGCCTTTGTACCAACGAAGTAAATCAAATATCAACATTAGTTATAACTTTGGGGCTTCTGGTGCTTTGCAGCAACAGATTGAGCAAGGTGCGCCTGCGGATATTTTTATTTCTGCTGGTAAAAAGCAGGTGGATGCCTTAGAACAAAAAGGATTGTTGCTACCAGGTAGCCGTACTAACCTGGCAAATAACAGTCTAGTCTTGATTGTGGCTCAGGATGTTGTTGGTATCAGTAGTTTCTCCAATTTAACAAATAGCAAGATTAAGAAAATTGCGATTGGTGAACCCAGGAGTGTACCGGCAGGGCAATATGGAGAAGAAGTCTTAAAGAATTTGAAACTTTACGATCAGCTTAAATCAAAATTTGTCTTTGGTAACAATGTACGTCAAGTTTTGGCAGCAGTAGAAAGTGGTAATGCTCAAGCGGGCATAGTTTATGCCACTGATGCCAAAACTTCCAACAAGGTAAAAGTCGTAGTCACTGCTGACGAAAAGCTTCACTCACCGATTGTCTATCCAGTGGCAGTAATTAAAAGCAGTAAAAATATTTCTGCCGCTAAACAATTTGTCCAGTTTTTATCTGGCAGTCAAGCTAAAACTGTATTGAGAAAATATGGGTTTATTGTTTGAGTGTCTAATTAGTTGTTTGCAAGTAAGCTGAAAAAACATCTATCAGTAGCTATTCCTCCGTGAGAGAGACAAAGATCCCCGACTTCCTTTGAGAAGTCGGGGATCTTTCTTATTATTCACGGCTGCTATAGTCCTATATATATTAGGACTTACGCACACTCTACGAATTCTCGGTGCTCTTGGCGTCTTGGTGGTTCGATAAATTAAGCTTTTTAGCAATTTTTGCGTAAGTCCTATATATGATACTTATGGCGTAAATCTTCTGATAGAGAGACGGTAACAAGATGAAATTGTATTCTGTTAAGAATGTCATTTTTATAAAGAATTGAAATCAAAAGAATTACTCAATATTATTACCAACAAAAACAGAATGGAGTAAATAGATGAGGTTTGCCCTAAGACGCCGCAAGTTGGGTCAATTGATGATTATTAGCACAGTAGGAGCTACGATCGCTAATTTTGTAGAGAAGGCTGTAGCACAAAATCAAGTAAAAAAAACAACCCCAATGCTGCCAACTTCCACTTCTGAAACTGTGAAGGTGACGCTACAAGTGAACGGAACATCACATAGTTTGCAAATTGAACCGCGTGTTACCTTACTTGATGCACTTCGAGAATACATAGGATTAATTGGTACTAAAAAAGGTTGCGATCATGGTCAGTGTGGTGCTTGCACGGTGCTGGTTGATGGGCAACGGATTAATTCGTGCCTGACATTTGCAATTATGCACACCGACGCAAAAATCACAACTATTGAAGGACTAGAACAAGGAAACAATCTGCACCCGATGCAAGCCGCGTTTCTGTCCCGCGATGCCTTTCAGTGTGGCTACTGCACACCAGGACAGATTTGTTCGGCAGTGGGTTTAGTCAACGAAGGACACGCTAAATCGGATGCCGACATTCGAGAACTGATGAGCGGCAATATCTGCCGTTGTGGGGCTTATCCAAATATCGTGGCTGCTGTCCGCGATGTCTTAGAGGGAAAAAAAGATGCAGCCGTTTAGCTATAAGAAAGCAGGACAAGCAGAAAATGCTGTGGCGTTGGTTACTCCAGATGCTCAAGCTTCGTATATCGCTGGTGGTACTAGCCTCATCGATTTGATGAAGCTGAATGTCCAGACTCCAAGAGAGTTGGTTGACATTAACCCACTCCCACTGAGCAAGATAGAAGTACAGGGTAACGGTGTGCGGATTGGAGCAACGGCAAGCAATAGTGATGTTGCATATAATCCGATCATTCAAGAGCGTTATCCTGTGCTATCAGAGGCGTTGCTGTCTGGGGCATCACCGCAACTGCGAAACATGGCGACAGTGGGCGGAAATTTACTGCAACGTACCCGGTGTTACTACTTCCGCGATACTTCGATGCCCTGTAACAAGCGTGTTCCCGGTTCAGGTTGTGCGGCAATTGAGGGCTACAACCGCATTCATGCGATTCTTGGCGGTAGCGATCGCTGTATTGCCACCCATCCCTCTGATATGGCGGTGGCAATGGTGGCACTCGATGCCGTTGTGCAGACACGCGGGCCAAGGGGAGAGCGGAGTATTCCCCTTGTAGATTTTCATCTTCTACCTGGCGAAACGCCAGAAAGGGAAACAGTTTTAGAGCATGGAGAGTTAATTGTTGCCGTTGATTTACCTGCTTCAACCTTTGGGAAGCGATCGCACTATTTAAAAGTCCGGGATCGCGCTTCCTATGCTTTTGCGATGACATCGGTTGCAGCAGCATTAGATATTCAAAATGGGATTATTCGCTCGGCACGCATTGCCCTTGGCGGCGTAGGAACAAAGCCCTGGCGTGCCACCGAAGCAGAAAAAATACTTTTGAACAAGCCCGCAAACCAGGCAACATTTCAAGCAGCTGCCGACGCTGCGATCGCCGGAGCTAAACCTCAAAAATACAACGGCTTTAAAGTCGAACTGACTAAACGCACAATTGTTAAGGCGCTCTTCACGGTGGGAGGGATGGCATGAATACAAAGGACACAAATACAGTTGTCGGCAAACCGCTAAATCGAGTTGATGGATACCTGAAGGTGACTGGTGGCGCACGTTACGCGGCTGAGTTTCCCATCGCCAAAATGACTTATGGCGTGACAATTCAAAGTGCGATCGCCAAAGGTAAAATAGCCCAAATCGATACCAAGGCGGCGGAAAAAGTACCGGGTGTATTAGCAGTAATTACCCACCTCAACGCGCCCAAAGCTTTTGGAGAAAAGGGCGGCGGTCATAAAGTGCAAGTCTTGCAAGATAACATTGTGCTGTATAGCGGTCAGCATATTGGTGTCGTCGTTGCCGATACCTTTGAACGAGCGATGTATGCTGCCTCACTCGTACAAGTTCGCTATGACGAAGAGAAACCAACCATTAATATGCGGGAGAATCTCACAAAGGCATACTTACCTAAAGGTAAAATCCCTAGAGAGGAACCACCCGATTTAGCGCATGGCAATGTCAACCAGGGACTAGCGGCGGCGGCTGTCCGCGTCGAGCAAACCTATACCACCCCAGTAGAAAATCACAATCCAATGGAGCCTCATGCCACAACAGCAGTTTGGCAAGGCGATGAACTGCTGCTGTATGACGCAACTCAGGGAATTTTTTCGACTCAAAAAAAAGTTGCGGAGGTATTAGGAATTGAGCCTGAGAAAGTCCGCATTATGTCTTACTATGTGGGCGGTGGCTTCGGTTGCAAAGGGTCGGCTTGGTCGCATGTACCGCTAGCTGCGATCGCCGCAAAGCAAGTTAATCGCCCAGTAAAATTAGTTCTGGGACGAATACAGATGTATGGGCCTGTGGGCTTTCGACCGGAGACAATTCAACAGGTGGCTCTCGGTGCAACCCGCGATGGCAAATTGACTGCTTTGCGACACTCCGGCACTTCCCAAACTTCAACTTTCGATGAATTTATCGAACCTGTTGGTAAAAGCGCCCGAATGCTTTACGCTAGCCCCCATATCGAAACTAGCCACCGTCTGGTTCAACTCGATCAAGGAACACCAACCTATATGCGGGCCCCAGGCGAAGCTTCTGGTTCCTTTGCCTTAGAATCGGCAATGGATGAACTAGCTTATGCGCTCAATATCGATCCCGTCGAACTGCGTTTGCGTAACTATGCTGAAGTCGATCCTAGTAAAGGACTGCCCTGGTCGAGCAAATCACTCAGAGAGTGTTACAAATTAGGAGCAGAAAAATTTGGCTGGCAAAAGCGCAATCCCAAGCCTCGTTCAATGCGCGATGGCAACTATTTAATTGGTTGGGGGATGGCGACAGCTACTTATCCTACCAACCGTTCCCCAGCATCAGCGATCGCCCGAATTATGGCAGACGGTACAGCCGTTGTATTAAGCGGTTCCCAAGATATTGGTACAGGGACTTATACTGTCATGACTCAAGTTGCAGCTGAGGCACTTGGTTTACCTGTTAACAAAGTCCGCTTTGAACTAGGCGATACCAAGATGCCACAAACCCCCGTTTCTGGTGGTTCACAAACTGCCGCCAGTGTCAGTTCAGCCGTACATTTAGCAGGAAATCAAGCTCGCAGTCAGCTTTTGCAACTAGCACTTGCCGATCAAAAATCGCCCCTTTATAGTTCAAAGGCTGAGGATGTGATTGCCGAAAATGGCAGCTTTTTCTTAAAAAATAAATCCTCTGCAACTGAAACATATCAAGCAATCTTGGCACGGCATGGCATGAAAATGATCGAAGCGCGTGGAGATGCCAAGCTGGGAGAAGAACAGAAGAAGTTCTCAATGCACTCATTTGGAGCGCAGTTTGCCGAAGTTCGCGTTGAGCCTGATTTGGGTGAAGTGCGAGTAACGCGCTGGGTGGGAACTTTTGGCGCGGGACGCATCCTCAATGCTAAAACAGCCAACAGTCAGCTGATCGGTGGGATTATCTATGGCATTGGCATGGCGCTAATGGAACATACGGTAATAGACCCGAATCTAGGACGCGTTGTCAACCATGATTTAGCTGAGTATCACGTACCAGTGAATGCAGATGTTCCTGATATTCAGGTGTTGTTTGTCGATGAAAACGATCCACATATCAACCCGCTTGGTGTCAAAGGAATTGGTGAAATTGGCATTACCGGCACTGCGGCGGCGATCGCTAATGCTGTCTATCATGCCACAGGTAAGCGCGTCCGCGATTTGCCAATTACATTAGACAAACTGCTGTAGATAATTCATACGCGGCAATAATACCCTGTAGAGACGCGATGAATCGCGTCTTAATTTATCATCATTTATCATCGCGTCTTAAAATACTCAAGACTGATGACCACTCAAGTAAAATTTGGTACTCTTAGCTCGGAATCACTGTATTACGTCCGTGACCGAGATGAGTAGTCCAACAGCCCGCTCCTACGCTTTCTTATCCATTGCAGCAGCAATCATCACTATTGCCTTAAAATTTGGCGCTTACCTGCTAACCGGCTCAGTAGGTTTGCTTTCAGATGCTATTGAATCAATTGTAAATCTTCTAGCAGCATTGGTTGCTCTATGGGCATTGACCTATGCTGATAAACCAGCCGATGCCGAACATGCCTTTGGGCATTCTAAAGCTGAATACTTCTCCAGTGGTGCAGAAGGTGCTTTGATTATAGCGGCAGCCATTAGCATTGCTGTTGAAGCTTGGGGACGCTTGCTGCATCCAGAACCATTAACACAACTGGGATTAGGGTTGGCGCTCTCCCTATTTGCAACCGCAATCAACGGCGTTGTTGCCTTTATTTTGCTACGAGCAGGGCGACGGTTGCGTTCCATTACACTAAGGGCTGATGCTCATCACCTGTTTACCGATGTAGTAACTTCGGGTGGTGTAGTAGTTGGAATCTTACTCGTCAAGCTAACAGGCACTCTCGTCCTCGATCCAATTGTCGCGCTGATAGTAGCAGCAAATATTACTTGGACAGGATTTCGTTTGCTGCGGGAAACCAGTAGCGCCTTACTGGATGCAGCTTTGCCTAAAAAAGAAATTGACGCAATTAAAAGCATCCTTAACGAGTACAAACGTCCAGACATCCAGTTTCATGCCTTGCGAACCCGTACTGCTGGAACCCGTCGCTTTGTTTCCTTTCATGTTCTTGTGCCTGGATCTTGGACAGTGCAACAAGGGCATGATTTATGTGAGGCAATTGAGCTTGCTATTGTTCGAGTGCTGCCTTCAACCCACGTTACAACTCATTTAGAACCTGTAGAAGATCCAGTTTCTTGGGACGATTTGGAGTTGGAGCGTCCGAGCAATCAGCAAATGCAAGATATGAAATAATACCAATTCGCAATTCGCAATGACGCTCGTTCCTCTCTACGAGACGCTACGCGAACGCTAACGCAATTCGCAACTCTTGGAGACGCTAAAAGCGAACGCCCCGCTTTGCTGTTTTCATGCCCGCAGGGCTGTACGCAATTAAGAAACTTAGATGCAGTAAGACTTTCGTGATTTATATCTGTTGTCTCCTTTTGGAGAATTGGTATAACTTGCGATCGCTTCCAGCAGGCAGTTACGCCATCGCGACTATCTTTTTACGCGAAGGACGCTTGCGGTCTGATTTTTTCTTTAGTCCCACTGCTTGAGCTTGATCGCTATCTGAGCCATATTGCCCGCGCACAACTTCTTTCATCGCTAATACAGCATTATGAAATTCCCATTCTGCTAATCGAGCAGCATCAGCAGCAGCACGGTATAAAGCTAGTTTCTCGGTTTCGGTTTGTTGAGAAATCAACATTGCCTGATAAACTTCCTGTAATTTTGCAGTTGAGGCATCAGCACGAGTTGTGTTGTAGGTGCTGACGGTTTGTAAACCGTGGAATGAGTCAATATCTTGACTAATGGTTTGAGGGCGCAAACGGTTTGTTGTATTTTGGGGAGGCATACATGCATACTTAGTAATTTATATATTTAATGTACCCATTACAACAAAAAAAATATCAGTAACATGAAATTTTTAGATAGGGAAAGGTTAGAAAGGATAGTTTCAGATAACAGGTCGATGTATTGGCATAACAAGTCAATGTATTGGCATAACAAGTCGATGTATTGGCATAACAAGTCGATGTATTGGCATAACAGACTGATGTATTGGCATAACAGACCGATGTATTAACATAACAGGTCGATGTATTGGCATAACAGACCGATGCAATTACAAAACTGTAAGACGACACTAAAAACCATGAGGAGCATTAAAATTTCTAACACTCCAAGCTGAAGTGTAACTATTGGGAATACAATCAAAAAATTATACAGTTTTGTTAGTAGAGACTGCACTAGAAAATAGCGGAGGTTAAAGCAATGGATGAGCGCGATCGCTACTTACGAATCGCTCTGGTTCTTGTTGGCATAGCTTTTCTACTTATCTATCCGCTAACTCAGGTATGGGCATCAGGCTGGTTATGGCAACCAGGTCAGCACGAATACGAACAGATGATCATTGGTGTTTATGCAACACTTGGTGTCTTTTTACTGTTAGCTTCAAGGCAACCAGAAGCTCACCTCAGTTTAATCTGGTTCACCGTAATATCAAGTGCAGTCCACGGGCTGATCATGGCGGTACATGCAGTAATTGACCCTGTTGAACAGGGACACTTGTTTGGTGATGTTCCAGCATTGTTCTTGGTAGCAATTGTCCTTGGCTTCTTAGCGCCCCGCAAAGTGGTATCAAGTACATGAACGAGCGTAAAATGTCTGTGTATTTCCCACAATTGAATAGATAAGCATCTGCCGACCTATCTAAATAAGAATTACAGGGTTGCTGATTGAACTATTCAACTCTTAAAAATTGGTATGCAGTTAGTTCAGCTAATAGAAGAAGCATGACTACAGAACAGCCGTTAATACTTGACGCTGCCAGCGACGAATTCATTTCAAAAATTGGTTCAAGTGCGCCTGTTCTTGCTAGTCAAAAAGGATTCTGGAATGGAGTCAGAGTTAGCTATTACAAATACCACAATGCCGTTGAAACTCCTGAGCATTGTTTCTCACAGCATCTGATCACAATTCATCTCAATCATGCCGACGCGATCAAAGAGCAATTGCTCAATGGTCATCTACGATGCGCGAGCTTCAGAAACGGCGATATTTGTTTAACCCCTGCAACTGCTCCCGTATCAGTCCGTTTACAGCATTCAAGTGAGTGGATTGCTCTACACCTTGAACCCAAGTTTATCGAGCAGATCGCGGCGGAAGTAGCCGATCCAGATCGACTTGAGATTGTACCCCAATTCAAATTAAATGACCCCTTAATTTATCAAATTGGGATTGCTCTAAAAGTAAATCTTGAATCTGAGAATGCCTGCGATCGCCTCTACACCGAGTCAATGGCAACCGCACTTTCTGCTCATTTACTACGGCACTACTCAACCCAAAAGCCCAAAATTGCAAGCTATTCTGATGGATTATCACAAGCTCGATTACGACAAGTGACTGAATATATTCACCAGCATTCGACGCAGAATCCTAGCCTGATGAGCATGGCTGAAATGGTGCAGATCAGTCCTTATTACTTTAGCCGTTTGTTTAAACAATCGACTGGGTTAACACCACACCAGTATTTGCTCAAATGCCGCACAAAAGAGGCAAAACGGCTACTCAAGACTACAAATCTCTCGATAGCTAACATTGCAATTCAAGTAGGCTTTGTCGATCAAAGTCACCTTAACCGCCACTTCAAGCGCCATTTTGGTGTTTCACCCAGCCAGTTCCGCGCTTAGAGCAAGAATGTACTGTCAAAAAGCAAGATTATCCAAGACAGTCAGGCTTCATTTTTCCTACGATTTCTAAAGATTGGTCAATCAAGGAATAAAAATTAAGCTTTTTTCACCATAAATTACAACTAATTGAAATAAAGGATTTATACATGAACGCACAAAACAAGCCACAAGCTTTTCAAGTTAATAGTGCCGAAGGTCGCGCTTACTGGGGTATGGGCATTCTCTGGATTATGCTGGCAACTGCTGAAGATACGGATGGACAGTATTCTTGTATAGAACAGTTGGTGCCGCACGGCCCAGCAGCAGGGCCTCATATCCATGAGGCGGCAGATGAAACCTTCTACATTATGGAAGGCGAAGCCACCTTCTTTGTCGAAGACCAGCCGATTAAAGCAACTGCTGGATCGTTTGTGTCAATTCCACGGGGTACAAAGCACGCTTTTCAAATTGATTCTGAAACGGCTCGACTACTCAACACCTATGTACCCGCAGGTTTTGAGTACACGATTATAGCAACGACTGTACCCGCCCAAGCGCGCACATTGCCTCCTGCTTCAATACCTTTTCCCAATCAAGAACAAGCTAATCAAGCGCTTGAGCAAGTCATCCAGCAGTATCCTGCGGCTAAAACCAAATTCTTACAAGGTTTTGCAAGCTAAATTATCGGACACCGGACGATCTAAGTTTGGCTGTTCAAGTTAAAGTTCTCTTTTTGCAACTTCAATCCCTGATCTGACAAGGGAAGCGTCGCGTCTAACGAGAAAAACTGGCTGAAGAGATTGTTAAGATCAATTTCCAGGCTAGTCACGTTGTCTATTGAGCTGAGTTGTGGCTATTACAGGTAAACGAGTTAATAAAGCCGAATTTGTAGACATGTGCAGGTAAACCAATATCTTGGTAAAGGAAATCTATGATGCTCAAAGACAAAGTTGCGCTAGTCACAGGAGCAACATCAGGAATTGGCAAAGCCACGGCACTTGCGCTCGGTATTGCCGGAGCAAAGGTGGTCTTCTCAGGACGACGTGAGGCAGAGGGTAGAGCCACCGAAGCTGAACTTCGTGATGCTGGCATTGACTGTTTGTTTGTCCGATCGGATGTCTCAAACGAAGCCGAGGTTCAAACCTTGGTGCAAACCACCGTCGAGAAGTTTGGAAAGCTTGACTGTGCCTTTAACAATGCCGGGATCGATCCCTCAGTTAAACCGCTGCATGAACAATCGATCGAAGAGTTTGACAAGCTGATGTCAATTAATGTACGGGGTGTCTTTCTATGCATGAAGTACGAGATTGACCAGATGTTGAGTCAAGGCGCAGGTGTGATTGTCAACAACTCCTCAATGGGAGGTTTGATTGCGTTTCCAGGCATTTCTCCCTACATTGCGAGTAAACATGCCGTCATGGGGCTGACTCGATCAGCAGCACTGGACTATGCCAAACAGGGCATTCGGATCAACGCAGTCAATCCTGGCTTGATTGTGACGGCTATGATGGATCGTCTCGACCCAACCACCACTCGATCGCCTGACGCAGCGCCGACTGTGCCAATGGGACGCATGGGAACACCGGAAGAGATTGCTCAAACCGTGGTGTTTCTCTGTTCTGATGCTGCTAGCTACATCACCGGACAACCGTTGGTTATCGATGGCGGATACACAGCGACCTGATCGAGATCAACAAATTTTTACGATGCATCGGGTATTGGTAGTCGGAGTAAAACTTACTTTACTATTTGGCAATAGACATGAAATACCGAGATAAAACAGTCCTCGTTTTCGGTGCGACAGGACAACAAGGCGGATCTGTGGCAAATGCCTTCGCCACCTCGTCTATAGTTCGGCAAATGCTGCGGGAGCGACCAAAACTGGAATGGGGCATTTTGATACCAAAAGTGAGATCGAGGAGTATATTCGCGGTCTGAATATCGTCAGCACTATCATCCATCCGAGCGCGTTCATGGAAATCCTGACGCTACCTGGCATGGGTCTCGAAAAAGGCGAGTTTGCCTTCTTTATGAAACTCGATCGACCGATGCAATTCATCGCAGTGGAGGACAAAAATGCTTTCCTTGGCGGTCTAGCTAGGCTGGTCGATCTGGGGCGATTAGCTGGCAATGCCGATATCGCGTTGCTGCGATCGCAATTTCCTGGGTTGCTGACGATGGATAAGTGGCTTGCGGGAGCTGGTAAACTCGTGCTACTGGCTGCCTTCAATCTGAGGGCGGCGAAGTCGCACTGCGGTGAAATTGGTAGGCGATCGCTATATCAGCTTTAACAGGCTCGATTTACTAGCCTACACTTCAACATGAATGTTAACGAAGTAATTTCCAATCGCTGCTGTCAAAATTATCACAGAACAACAATGAAAGCTATTGCGATCCAAAACGGTTTCGGCATCCACCATCTCGAATCGATTGAAGTGCCTAAGCCGCAACCTGCTACTGATGAAGTCCTGGTCAAAATCCAAGCCGTTTCACTCAACTACGTCGATTTGATGGTAGTCACTGGCAAGCTGAATCCTAACCTACCCCTGCCATTTATACCAGGGGCGGATGGGGCAGGCACCGTTGAACAAGTGGGCAATGATGTGACTGCTTTCAAACCTGGCGATGCAGTAGTCACGACCTTCATTCCCAAATGGACTAGCGGCGAACCGACCAAGCAAGCCGTAGACTATGCGACACGCCAAGGGGTCGGCTCTCCCGGACAATTAAGCGAATATAAAGTCTTTAAGGTAGATCGATTGACAAAGGCTCCTGCCAATCTCTCGGCTTTAGAAGCGTGTACTTTACCCGTGGCTGGGTTGACTGCTTGGAACGCGCTGCACTATGCCAGTGTCACAGCAGGCGAGACGGTATTACTACACGGCACGGGCGGTGTTTCGATTTTTGCCCTTCAGTTTGCCAAAGCACTCGGTGCCCATGTCATTATTACATCGAGCAGTGATACTAAACTCCGACGAGCCAAAGATTTAGGAGCCGACTATCTCATTAATTACCACACTACACCTAACTGGGAAGAAACAGTGCTCTCATTCACTGATGGCGTTGGTGTTGACGCAGTGCTCGAAACCGTCGGCGGCAAAAATCTCGTCCGATCGCTCAACGTATTGCGAACGGGCGGAAGCATCTCGATTATGGGTCTACTTGGCGGTTCGGAAATGACGATCAATGCGCTGTCCCTGATGGAACGACATGCGACGATTCGCGGCATGGAAGTTGGCAATACGCAGGATTTTCAGGACATGAATCAGGCGATCAAACAGCACGACATTCATCCAGTCATTGATCGCACTTTTACTTTCGACGAGGTAAGAGCGGCATTTACCGACCTGGAGCAAGGGAAACATTTCGGCAAAATCGCGATCAAGATTTAACTCAATTCAAACCTTAACTAATTACAAAGTGAAACCTTGATTATCACCCCTAATCTCAACGGCAAGCGTGGCATCGAACTACTTCAAGACCCTTCCTTAAATAAATCTACAGCCTTAACGGAAGCAGAAAAACAAGCGTTGGGATTGGTGGGATTAGTCTTCGATGTTATCGAATTAGAAGATATCTAATTGCGGCAGGTGATGCAACAACTCGGACACAAAGGCACCGATCTCGCTTTGCTGCGATCGCAATTTCCTGAGTTGCTGACGATGAATAAGTGGCTCGCAAGAGCTGGCAGGCGATCGCTGATGTGCAGTTGCTTTTTAGGTAGCGAATCCGCCTCATTAAGAAACAGATTTTGTAAACTTCACAAAAAAAATCATGACGACAAAATTGACGGTTCTAGTCGCTGGTGCTACTGGGATGCTGGGTTCTAAGATTGTTTCGGCTCTACTTGACAAAGGCGATGTGAATGTGCAAGCAATGGTGCGTTCAGTTAACGACAGCAATCCAGAAAATCGTAAAAAGATCGACGCAATGAAAGCTTTGGGCGCAACGATAGTCGAAGGCAACGTGATGCAGCCTGAAACCCTACTGCCAGCGTGTGCAGGAGTTGATGTTGTCGTCTCTGCGATCGGCAATAATGAAGTAACCGTGCCAGGACAGAAAAACCTGATTGATGCGGCAAAACAGCAGAACGTGAAGCGGTTCATTCCCTCCGATTACTCGGTAGACTATCGCAAGCTGGACTATGGCGACAATGATAACTTGGATATGCGGAAGGAAGTGTTTGAGTATCTCCAGCAAAGCGGTTTGGAATATACCTTAGTTCTCAACGGGGTATTTATGGAATTTATTACCTATATGCCACTGTTTGACTTAGAACATCAGATATTTCAATTCTGGGGCGATGGTGAAACGCCGCTCGATCTTACCACTACTGATGATACCGCCAAGTATGTGGCTGAAGCGGTGAGCGATCCAGGCTTAGGAAACATGGCATTAGAAGTCGCAGGTGACACTCTAACCGCGAAGCAGTTGAAAGCCATTTATGAAGAGGCAATGGGCAGCAAATTAACCGAAAAATCATTGGGCAGTATTGCCGAGATGAAAGCTTGGATTGCTAATAAAAAAGCGTCAGCCAGTTCACTTGAAGAGTACGTTTACGACCAGTATATGTACGCGATGGTATCGGGTAAAGGCAAACTCGATCGGATTGGGAGCGATCGCTATCCCCACATTAAACCTAAGACGGTTAAGCAATTTCTGAGCAAAGAAAATTCCTAAAACGGCAGCTTTAGTGAAAAAACTGATGGTGCCTTTGTGTCTTGCTTGCGAGTGAGTTCGTTACGAAGCATAAAACAGAGCAGCCAAATGAGAGTTTTAACAATGCATCGACTTGCATTGTGAATGCATCTTGCGGACTATGTTTCAAAACACACCTTAGCTAGAGTTTCTGTGCCAGATTGCCGTGATACTATACGGCTCATTCCTGTTGTTGCTTGTAGGAGATAATTATGGAAATCAGTAGACGCAGCTTGTTAAAAACTGCTTCTGCTTCGGGATTAGTGGCAGCAGGACTTGCAGTTTCGGAAGGATTTTTGCAACCGACCCTCGCCGAAACAAAACCTGTTGATGAAAATACCCAACTCCTAGCCCAAACACCCGCTTCAACTCGACGCGGCGAAATGTTGTATCGCAATCTCGGACGCACCAAAGAACAAGTATCTGTGATTGGCTTGGGAGGGTATCACATTGGAAAAATTGAAGAAGAACAAGAAAGTATCAAGTTGATCCGCAGTGCCATCGATCGCGGCATCAACTTTATGGATAACTCTTGGGACTATCACAACGGACGAAGCCACCGTTGGATGGGAAATGCTCTCAAGAATGGTTATCGCCAAAAGGTCTTCTTAATGACAAAAATCGATGGTCGCACCAAAGCTGCTGCCAAAATGCAGATTGATGAATCGCTCAAAGATTTACAAGTCGATCACATTGATTTATTGCAGCATCATGAAATACTGCGCTTTGAAGACCCCGATCGCGTCTTTGCTCCTGGCGGCGCAATGGAAGCAGTGGTAGAGGCGCAGAAAGCAGGCAAAATTCGCTATATCGGTTTTACAGGACATAAGAATCCCCAGATTCACCTCCAGATGCTAGAAACTGCTGCACAAAATAATTTCCGCTTCGACACTGTGCAGATGCCATTAAATGTTATGGATGCTCATTTTAGAAGTTTTGAAAATCAGGTACTACCTGTGCTAGTGAAAAACAATATTGGTGTCCTGGGAATGAAATCAATTGGAGAGTCTTACATTCTCAGAAGCAACACGGTTAGTGCGATAGAGTGCTTACACTACGCAATGAATTTGCCTACCTCAGTTGTAATTACAGGCATTGATAGCATGAGAATTTTAGACCAAGCCTTCGAGGCAGTCCGCACCTTTGAGCCAATGGATCGCGCACGAGTAGCAACACTGTTAGCACGTACCCGTGAGGCAGCAACTAAAGGGCAGTACGAACGATATAAGACCACAACCCAAAATGATAGTACAGCGATGAATCCAGCTTGGCTGGGATAAATATTAATGCAATCAAATGAATGAACTAAAAGCAATTTTAGAAAGCTTCGAGTCAAGTCAAAAAATTGGTAAAATCACTTTCCTTGCCACTGTAGTCAAAACTCAAGGTTCAACCTATCGCCGACCAGGTGCCAAAATGTTGATGACAAATACAGGTGAGATGATTGGAACAATCAGTGCTGGTTGTTTGGAGAATGACGTATTTGAGCATACTCAACAGCGAATGTCAGATGGCGAACCAATTGTTGTTACTTACGATAACACCGCCTCTGAAGATATTCTTTGGGGCTTTGGTCTGGGATGCAATGGAATAGTGCAAGTTCTCATCGAACGTCTTGAGAGAGAAAACACGCCGAATGCGATCGCTTTTATACAGGAGTGCTTTAATAAAAAACATTTGGGTATTATTGCTACAGTTTTTGCATTTGAAGGCGCAGTAAAAGTCAAACTTGGGTCGCGCTTACTGCTATATCCAAATGGTAAAATTATCACCGACATCAAAGATGCAAATTTAATTCAATCTCTGCTGGCAGATAGTCAAGCAGCTTTTGTTCATCAAAAGTCAAAGGTAAATAACTATCATTTACCTTTAGGTAGTGTAGAAGTTTTCATCGAAGTCATCCAACCACCAACACCTTTAATAATATTTGGTGCAGGTTACGATGCTGTACCTGTAGCACAGTTTGCTCAATCATTAGGTTGGGACGTTACTGTAGTAGATTGTCGAGCTAATGAAGCAACTAAAGCGCGATTTACTATGCCTTGTGATGTGATTCTGACTCGGCGAGAAACTGTACAAAAACAGATATTTATAGATGCCTACACGGTTGCTGTGGTCATGACGCATAATTACCTTGACGACCTGGAAATTTTAAAAATGTTGCTGGCATCTCCTGCACGCTACATAGGAGTTTTAGGCCCAAAGCCGCGTACTGAAAGATTACTTGAAGATTTACGTTCGCAAGGAATAGTTTATACTACTGAACAATTAAAAAGATTGCATGGCCCTATTGGGATTGACATCGGAGCGGATACACCTGAAGGAATAGCGATCGCCATTATTGCTGAAATTCAAGCTGTGCTAACAAATCGCAGTGGTAGTTTTTTAAAAAATCGCAATCAACCAATTCATCAATCCTATGAAAGCAATTCAAACTTGCTACTTACCACATAGTTTTTATAAGAAGAATTCAGAACTCAGGAGTCAGCATTCAGTATTAATTCTGTACGAGTGGGTGACGAATATTGGTTAAAACCTCGCCCGAAGTTAAGCGAAAAAAATTAAAATATTCTTGCCTTAGAACTCTATCCCTTTATGGGTAGAGTATTCTGAATTCTGTATTCTGACTCCTGGTTTATCTGTTATGGTATTTAACACTGAGCAAATAGACAATGAGAAATCAACTATAGCCATTATGATTCTTGCTGCTGGTGCATCTACTCGGATGGGTACACCTAAACAACTATTGCTTTATCAAGGACGTAGTTTTTTGCAATACATTACAGAAATGGCGATCGCTTCAGTTTGTCAACCTATAGTAGTAGTACTTGGAGCAAATGCAGAACAGATTTATCCCCAAATTAAGCAACTTCCCGTTACAGTAGTTAAAAACTTGGATTGGGCTTATGGAATGAGTGCTTCAATCAAAAGCGGTATTGAATTGTTAAATAATCTTCCTCAAAAAATAGAAGCAGTAGTTATTACACTTTGCGACCAGCCATTTGTTTCTCACCAAATTATTAATCAACTTGTTGATGCATATTATTCCACAAAAAAACCGATTATAGCTTGTGAATATGCAGGAACATTAGGTGTACCTGCTCTATTTAGTCAGATATTTTTTTCAGAACTTGCCGCTTTGAAAGAAAATTCAGGAGCAAAAAGAGTTATTAATAAAAACCTTAATGAAGTATTTTCCATTCCGTTTCCACTAGGGGATATCGATATTGATACACCAAAGGATTACGAACAATTGATATCAATTACCAAAGCACAGAATTAACTTATTCTACTGCGATGATGTCCCCGGCTTATCGCCAGTTTAAGAATTCAGAAGCAAAGCCGTAGACTTTTTCGTTAGCTTTGCTCATACCAATCGTAATACTCGCCAAAGGCGAGAAGCAAGCTAGGCAATGGGCTTCTTTATGGAGACGCTGCGCGAACGTAGCGGGGCGATCGCGCAGTGTCTTGTAGAGAAGAGAGCAATTAAACCAATTCGCAATTCGCAATTTGAAACTAATTGTCTAAGAAGCTGTAGATTGTAATTTTTCTAATCGTGCCAGCACTTCTGAACTATGAATGTTTGGGTTGACTTTGACGAAAGTCTCGCGCAATATGCCTTGAGGGTCGATGATAAAACTGTGCCGCATAGATAAAAAGCCCAGCCACGAACCGTAAGCTTTACTCACTGAACCATCAGTGTCAGCCAACAGAGGAAATTTTAGCCCCTCTGAATCACAAAATTCGGCGTGAGAATCAATATCATCAGCACTTACACCAATAATCTGAGCATTTTTTTTGACGTATTGGGGTAAATCTTGCTGAAAACGGCGAGCCTCTATAGTACAACCAGAGGTGAAGTCTTTGGGATAAAAGTAGAGAACTAGCCACTTACCGCGCAAGTCAGAGAGAGAAATTTTGCCATTACCTGTATTGGTTGGCAAAGTAAACTCTGGTGCGGGTTGATTAATTGCAGGAAGTTTACCACCAAGAGCGTCAGCAGCAGGGGTAAAATTCAGCCAGCTGATGAGAGAAATACAACTGGCAAATAATATGCTTAAAAAAGTGCGGCGGGAAATCATGGTGAAAACCAGAATTACAACTTTACACAAGTTTACAATTCTTCGTTGCTGCTAATCTCACTTTAAATCAGATTCGGTTGGGGTATCTGTGCTTTCGATGTATTGGCTATCTAAGAGAAAGGCTCCCCTAGTAAAGCGAATACCCCAATATCCACCAGGTCTGCGGTCAATGACTATACCCTCTTCGCCAAGGTGAATTACGTCGGGTGGGCGCAGCATGGGCATAGGTTCAGCAGTTTTTACGTAAGGCGGTAGTGCCACAACCCGCACTTTACTACCAATTGCAAATTCTTTAGACATTTTAATCAAGCTAGGAGTTTTGAATTAACTCATAACTCATAACTAGCTTAAAAGTCTACTAAATGGGGCATTGGGAATTGGGCATGGGAATAAATAGGGAAAGGGAAAGGGGAAAAATTTCATCCCCTTTCCGCGTCTTCTGCAAGAAGTCTATTAATTTTTGACTATGAAAAATAATGCTTAGGCATTAGTCAAGTTAGCTATTTTTTGAAAAATTATTATTGAGGATTGCCTTGTTGACGGCGCGAAGGAGCATTTTGACGGAATTGCTCTAATTTTTGGCGCTGTTCGGCGGTCAAGACTGCTTGAATCTGTTGTTTTTCAGACTCCCGGATTTGTCGGAGTTGGGTTTTTTGTACTTCACTCAGATTTAAGTCAGCATAACCACCCTTTCCTCGACGTTGACCTGGTTGGCGTTGACCTGTTTGCCCCTGAGCCTTACGCGCTTGCCATTCAGCTCGACGTGCTTGTTTTGCTGCGTCTAACTTGGCCTTTTGTTCTGGGGTGAAAACAGCCTCCATTTTGGTGCGGCTATCACGACGAATTGCCTGAATTTGGGTTTTTTGAGTATCTGTTAGACCCAATTCTTTCCAAGGGCCCCTTTCTTTCTGCGGAGTTTGTGCAAGTAACACGGGTGAAGGAGAGGCTGTTTGGGCGTTAACAGCAAAGGAGGTTGCACTTAAAGTTAGAGCGATCGCTCCAGCGACTAGCGATAATGCTTTTAGTTTCATTGCTTGTTTTGTAGGTTTTTCCTGGTTGGATGCCACTATCATAAGAATTTCTCTTTAGTAATCACATGAGGAGAAAGTCATGGTTTTACCCATGACTTTAGTCATGATTGAATTTAGACAAACATAATTGATAATAAAGAGTTAGTAGCTATAAATAATAATTTTTTTGATTATGATGAATTTATAAATCTTTGTTTAGTTTATTACATAATGTTCTTATACTCTACATTCACTCTTAATTTTTCAAAAAGCGAAAATTTTAAATGACGGATGCTATCGTTAAAACAATCTATAATCCTAACTTTTAACTCTTAAATTTTAACTACTAAATCCTAACTTTTAACTCATTTATGACTGGAGAAACGTGGCTAATGAATCCTCCAATTCAAATTAAGAAACATCCTTTTCCGTCTCTACTTTATCTAGAGTGGACATTACTGGCGATCACCGCATTGACAGCCTTTATACCACCTCCGTTAAAGCATTTTCGTCCTAAGCCTCCAGAAATCTCAATTTGTGGTGCATTTCCAGACTTGTCAGTTTGTAGCATATTACCAGAACTATCAATTTATAGTCTGATTATTTTTGCAGCGATGGGTTTAAGATTACCCAGAAATAACCAGAAGAATAAAGTAATCTACACAACTATTGAAATTCTGTTAATTTTAATAATTGGACTTTTTGGAGAAAGATTTGCTCGATTATTTCCGTTTCTTTACATAATTTTAGTGACTCGAAGTTGTTTAATTTTTCAGTTAAATGGGCGTTTATTCGTTACAGGTTTATCATTTTCCTTATTTTTACTTACTACACAACTAAAATATCAATTATTCAATTTTCAAACATCGCCACAAGCACAAGAGCGATATCGATTTTTGATTTTGAATTCGTCGCTGGTATTTGGCTTAAGTTTAGTTTTTGTGTTGTTAATGATGAATGCAGTATTGTCTGAACGGCAAAGTCGAGAAAAGCTAGCGATCGCTAATGAAAAACTGCGCCAATATGCCATGCAAATTGAAAATCAAGCTACCTTAGAAGAACGCAACCGCATTGCTCGTGAAATTCATGATTCATTAGGACATTCTCTAACTGCTTTAAATCTGCAATTAGAAACTGCTTTAAAACTATGGCAAGCTAACCCGGGTAAGGCTGAAACATTTCTAGCAACAGCAAAAGAATTAGGTTCAAAAGCCCTAAAAGATGTCCGTGAATCTGTTTCTACTATGCGCTTGAATCCCTTACAAGAACAATCTTTAGAACGGGCGATCGCTAGTCTTTCAGAAAATTTTCATCGCTCAAATGGTATTTTACCAATTTATCAAATTAACCTGCAATATCCTCTACCACCTGAAATAAACACCGCTATTTACCGAATTACTCAAGAATCTTTGACAAATATATCTAAATATGCTTATGCCACAGAGGTTAAACTGGAACTGGCTACGAATAGAGGTAATTTGCGATTGATAATTCAAGATAATGGTAGAGGTTTTGATTTAGGACAAAATACTACAGGTTTTGGACTTCATAGTATGCGCGATCGCACTTTAGCACTTGGAGGTGAGTTTAATATTAATAGCACTCCTGGTTCTGGTTGCAAAGTTACAGTTAATATTCCCTTAATGAGGTTGACATAATGATTAAAGTGCTGTTGGTAGATGACCAAGGTTTAATTCGTCAAGGATTAAGAGCGTTATTAGAATTAGAACCAGATTTAGACATAGTAGGAGAAGCAGAAAACGGGCAACAGGCGATTAATTTAGTTGCTGAATTTCAGCCCGATGTAGTATTGCTAGATATCAGAATGCCCATTATGGATGGAGTTGCAGCTACGCGAGAAATTCAAAAACGCTTTGGCAAAACTAAAATTTTAGTACTGACGACTTTTGATGATGATGAATATGTATCAGCAGCGTTGCAAAATGGGGCAATGGGTTATCTATTGAAAGATACACCCTCAGAAGAATTAGCTGTTGCTATTCGTGCCGTTTATAAAGGATATACTCAATTAGGCCCAGGTATAGTTAAAAAGCTGTTAACTCAGTTTTCTAATGGTACACCAACCCAATCACCCCCTGTACCGTCTACTTTAGCTGAACTCACTCCGAGAGAAAAGGAGGTTTTGCGGCTAATAGCTACAGGCGCTAGTAACCGAGAAATTGCTCAGGAACTCTACATTTCTGAGGGGACAGTAAAAAATCATGTTACGAATATTTTAAACAGATTAAATTTGCGCGATCGCACTCAAGCTGCGATTTGGGCAAATACTTATTTATCTTATTTGAATGAATCAAGTTAAATATTTCCTAATTCATCATGCTTATTTAAATAAATCCAAACATTCATTTTTTAAAACGTCTTTTGTGAGCTTGATGTTTTTAAATGACTTAGCAATCACTTCTTCGCAAGATATATTAACTTGTGATTGATTTAGGGTAATCAAATCTTGAATTGAAGCACCATATACGATTTCTGATAAACCACTCCAAACACAAGCAGTTGCACACATGGGACAGGGTTCACCAGTTGTATATATGCTATAACCTTCTAAAGAAGGGTTTTTAAGTTTAGCTGTTAAACTACGAATAACGTTAATTTCCGCATGGGCTGATGGATCGTTGTCTCTATTAACGGTGTTATGAGCTACGGCAACGACTTCGTTATCTTTAACAATCACAGCACCATAAGGCGCATCTCCTTTTTTTGCTTCTGCCAAAGCTAAACGCATAAAATATTCTGGGTTCATATAAGCTGAGGTTAACATAAGGATAATGATTAATAATATCGTATTTCTAATGCTATAAATGGGAATTAAGATTATTAATGATCGAATATGTTACTGAGCAGACAAGAAACAGAATTCTACTTAAAAGACCTAGAAACACCAATAGGTAAAGCGATTAATTTAACACTTGCCGTTATGGTGTTAATATCATCGGGGATTTTTGTAGCAGAGACTTATAATATTCCTGATTCTGTACGGTTTCAGTTGCATTTAGTCGATTGTGCGATCGTTATCATCTTTGCGGTGGAATATTCGCTTCGTCTCTGGAGTTCTGAAAATAAGATTAAGTATATTTTTAGCTTTTATTCAATTATTGACTTAATAGCAATTTTGCCTTTCTTTCTAGGACTGGTGGATATTAGCTTTATCCGCTTACTGCGATGGTTTCGGATTTTACGATTAATCAGATTGATAGATAGGAAATTTTTATTCGCCACTATCAGCACCGAAGATGGAGTCATCTTTGCGCGAATATTATTTACATTATTTACAATTGTTTTTATTTATTCTGGCTTAATTTATCAAGTAGAGCATCCGGTTAATCCTCAAAATTATGGTACGTTTTTAGATGCTTTTTATTTCTCTGTTGTCACAATGACAACTGTAGGGTTTGGCGATGTTATTCCAATTTCGGGATTAGGGCGCTTGCTAACAGTCCTGATGATTTTTACGGGAATTGCGCTGATTCCTTGGCAAGTGGGAGATTTAATTAAGCAAGTTGTGAAAACTGCTAATCAGGTAGAAACAGCTTGTTCAGGTTGTGGTTTGGCTTTTCATGATGTAGATGCTGGTTTTTGTAAAAGGTGCGGGACTAAGTTACCTAGTCGCAGGGTTGATTCAGAGAGTTAAGTTGTGGTACTGACGGAGGATAAATTTTAGGGTGTGCTACAATCTTGTGGTAAAGTAGATGACAAACCTGAGAAAGCCAAATGTTCTAAAAAACGCTGCAAACATTGAGTCATTTAATTTCTCTTACTTTCAGTAATTTCCTAACAAGGAGTAAAGGCAATGAATGCATTACTGCATAATCAAATTGCAGATATGTATGGGCCAGATTTTTTACTGTTTTATTGCTTTGTCATTGGGATAACTTTGGTAGTTTGCCGACAGCTAGTGCAAGATCCAACCAAAAACCAGCCTCTGCCGTTAATTCCTGCTGAACCAGATCCCTACGAAATCGCGTATTTGCGTTCTCAAGAAACAGGAATCGCCAATGTAGCGTTATTTGACTTGATTGTTCGGGATTATTTGCAAGTCAATGAACAATCCATCAGCCAAGCACCAAATCATCCTGATTTATCTCACCTAGAGCCTATAGAGCGTGAGGTATTTGATAAATTCTCTTCTTCTTCCACAGCTAAAACATCTGTTTGGTTGGCAACGCAGAGTATCCAGTCATACAGCAATGCCTATAAAGAAAAACTCCAAAATGAGCAATTGTTGTATGCTTTCCAGTGGCAAGAACGGAATATCAAAGTTGGCTTGATTGGGGCGATGATTATTTTCAGCTTGGGAGGCTATAAGCTGCTCATCGCCTTGGGTAAGGGACGCTATAACGCAAGTTTATTAATCACAATTGGTGTATTATCCATTATCTTTTTGCTGTGGTTTGTCAGTAGACGTACACATCTCAGTCATCGGGGAAAAATGTATCTGGAACAACTGCAAGAAACATTTACTCGATTGCAGCAGAAAGCAAAATTCGATATCCCTTCTGTATTTGACTACAATTTGCTAGTAGCACTATTTGGAGTTGAAGCACTGGCTAGAACCTCCTACGACTCATATTACAAAGCGTTTTTTCCACCAACATATTCTAGAACAGCTAGCTACTCTAGTAGTTCTGGTAATAGTAGTTCTCGCAGTAATAGTTCTGGCACTAGCTCCTCATGCAGTAGTAGTTCTGGCACTAGCTCCTCATGCAGTAGTAGTTCTGACAGTGGTTTCTCATGCAGTAGTGGTTCTGACAGTGGCTCTTCATGCGGTGGTGGCTGTGGTGGTGGTTGCGGTGGTGGTTGCGGTGGTGGCTGTGGAGGAGGTTAACAGCAATGCTTTCTCATCTCCCTAGTTTAGGCGTGGGGTTGGGTTTTCGAGAACCGTTTAAAAGTGATCTGTTTCTTAACCGTCAGCAGGTTGACTTTTTAGAAATTGTTGCTGAACACTATTTAGATGCATCTTGGCAAAAACAGCAGGAGTTAGAATTGCTTGCTGCTCATTTCCCAATAATTCCCCACGCGATTAATCTTTCGTTAGGTAGTGCTGAAGGCTTGGATACAGATTATTTACGCAAACTTGCAGCATTAATTAAGCAACTCAACCCGCCTTGGTGGAGTGAGCATATCTGCTTTACAAAAGCGGGTGGAGTCGATATCGGGCATTTGTCGCCCCTACCTTATACTCAAGAAGCTGTGGAAGTAGTCTGTCGCAACATTGCCGAAGTTCGTCGCTGGGTTGATGTACCACTGATTCTGGAAAATATCACTTACATGGTGACGCTTCCAGGTGCAGAAATGACTGAAGCCCAATTTTTAGCCGAGGTGGTAGAACGTTCTGATTGTGGACTGTTATTAGATGTAACGAATCTCCACACTAATGCTGTGAACTATGGGTATGATGTCCATGACTTTTTGCAACAGTTACCGTGCGATCGCATCGTACAATTACATTTTGTTGGTGGACATTGGCATGATGGTATATTAATTGATAGCCATTCGCAATCCACACCACAGGAAGTATGGCAACTTATGGAGGAAGTTGTTGCCCGTGTTCCAGTTAAAGGGATTATCCTAGAACGAGATGAAAACTTGCCACCTTTTGCAGAATTGACAAAAGAACTGCAAAAAGCACGGGAGATTAGCAGGAGTAATGGGAGATGGGGTTAGCACAAACCCAACAAGTTTTAGCCCAACTTTACACCAATACCGATTTCAGAGAGCGTTTCTTTGCTAATCCAGAAGCTGTTTGTGCAGAGTTGGGGCTAAGTTGCGATGAAGCACAAAAGTTAGCTCAACTCTCAGCAAAAGAGGTAAATATCTTTGCCAATTCTCTGAAGTGGAAACGGTTGGGAGAAGTACGCGAACTACTTCCACGCACTGCGCGGGCGTTAGGTAAAAATTTTACTGCTTTGTTTTGGCGATATGCCCAAACCCATGTACCAAAAGGAATCAAAAAACATAGGGAAGATGCGATCGCTTTTGCTAATTTTATCGCCATTGTTGAAAAGGAAAACCCAGATCCACCTTGGATCAGTGATTTGGTGCGCTACGAAAAAACATGGCTATTGGCTTATGAACCTACTAGCCGCTTAATTGTGTGTTGGTTTCGTTATCCTGTTGGCATAGCGAGTGCAGAGGGGATGAAGCGCCAACCAACGATCGCAATTTGGTTTCGGTTCTCAAAGCGATCGCAACTGCGGCATATTGTACGCTCACTATAGCGTGTTAATTACCAGGTAGTTCACGCTAAAATAATCTTTCTCTGGCGATCGCTCAAAGAAAGAAAATATAACCAATGTCTAACCTCAACCTCATTTCCGAATATAAAAGCTTTGGTGGCAAACTCGGCTTTTACAGCCATCCCTCCTCAACCTGTAACGGTGAAATGCGTTTCGCTGTCTATCAACCACCACAAGCAACTCAAAAACCTGTGCCGATTCTCTATTTCCTCTCTGGGTTAAGTTCCACAGAAGAAAATTTTATGGTGAAAGCAGGAGTGCAGCGTTTTGCAGCTGAGTACGGTTTGATATTGGTTGCACCAGATACAAGTCCGCGTAATACTGGCATTGCAGGTGAGGATGATGACTGGGACTTTGGCACAGGTGCGGGCTTTTATGTTGATGCTACAGAGGAACCGTGGCGTAAAAACTACCAAATGTATAGTTATGTTGTCCAGGAACTACCTGCTTTAATTACTGCAAATTTCCCTACGCAACCTGAAAAACAAGGCATTTTCGGTCATTCAATGGGGGGACATGGGGCGCTTGTCTGTGCAATGAGAAACCCAGAACTTTACAAATCAGTATCAGCTTTTGCACCTATCACTGCACCTATGCGTTGTCCTTGGGGTCAAAAGGCTTTGGGTGGTTATCTTGGCAACAATCAAGAAAGTTGGCGTGATTATGATGCTAGTGAATTAGTCAAAAAAGTAGGATATCACAGTTCGATTCTCATTGACCAAGGGACTGCTGATAAATTTTTAGCTGAACAATTAATGCCTGAAGTGTTTGAGCAAGCTTGTGCAGATGTTAGCCAACCGCTAAACTTGCGTTACCAAGAAGGCTATGACCACAGTTATTATTTCATTGCCAGTTTTATTGAAGATCATATCCGCCACCATGCATTAGCGTAGCTTACCGTAGGTATCGCATTATTAATTACAGCAGTTTTCATATATTTAAACCCTGCATTTCCATTTTTATTTTTGAACAAGACTACCAAAAATGATGGTGGAAAAGTCTAACAAAAATAATGTAATATCAGCTTTGGGTGATAACTTTTAATAAAATCTATCAATGTAGCGACTGTCTTAAAAGCCAAGCGATCTTTGATGAAATGGCGATACATGACAGATATATAATTGGTTCAACTTTGTTTCTAAGCAAATAAATATGAGTGATTTTGACCAGTCTCAACATCGAAAAGATTATATTATCCTGTTAGTAATTTGGCTGATAGCATTAGCTATAGATAGAGCTTGGTTTTTCATGGATGACTCGATTCCAGCCTTCGATCAAAGCGCACATTTAGCTACAGCATTACATCATTATAGAATTTTTCAAAACTTCAATATTTTCTCAGGAGATTGGTGGTTATCTCTGTGGGAATTAACTCCAAGTTATCGCGCTCCTTTTGTATATATTTGCACTGTTCCATTTTTGATGTTATTTGGACGTGGATATGACCAAGCAAGTTTGGTCAACTTATTATATACTGCGATGATTATAGTTTCAGTATATCATTTAGGTAATTTTTTATTTAAGAACCGAAAAATTAGCATAACTGCCAGCATATTTTGTGTGTTATTTCCTATTTTGGGAGTTACTAGGACAGATTATTTAATAGATTATGGTTTGACAGCAATTGTTACAGTAACTTTTACCGTTTTAACAATTTGGAAAGATAGTTGTATTGGGTTTGTATCATGGGCGTTAACTATCCTTTTGGGCGTAGGAATAGGTTTAATATTATTATCTAAACCTACAGGTTTTATTTTTATTTTAGTTCCTAGTATTTGGGCATTAATTAGTTTTATTAGAAAACGTAGATTTGTCAAGCTAATTCAAGCTTGCTTATCTTTAATGATAGCTTGGTTAATTTGTAGTTTTTGGTATGGCTTAAATTGGTTAACAATTATTACATCAGCATTAAACGCTAACGAAGTCGGAAAAAGAGAGGGCGATCCTTCTGCCACAACTATTGCTGGATGGTTATACTATCCACAAATGATTCCAGAAAGCGTTGGTTTACCAATATTATGTGTGAGTATTGGCATTTTATTGGTTTATCTGATTAAATCTAAATTTACTACTAATTTAATTTCAGTAAATCTCCATAAGTCGGCTCGAATTTGGTTATTAGTTACGTTAGTAAGTAGCTATATAATTTGTACTTTGGGCACAAATAAAGACATTAGATTTATTCTGCCATGTTTTCCGATAATTAGTTTAATATTGGCGGATTTATTCAATTTAATTGAAAATATATATTTTGATAGATTGAGATTAGTCACTCTACTAGTAAGTACCATATTTTTACTAAATAATTTGTTTCCATTACCTCTAATTCAAGCATGGGGTGGTAGACATTTACCTAATAATGATGCTAAGGAATATCCGCTGGAGAAACTGATAAACAAAATCACCGAAATCAATTTATATTTAAGGTCGAATTTAGGGGTAATTCCTGTTTCTACACCACAAATAAATGAGTATACTTTAAATTATTTTGGGGCATTAGCAGATTTTCGCGTATCTGGTAGAAAATTAACAACCAAATTATCTCAGGTAGAACAAGATTTACAATATTTTTGTTGGTATATTACTAGAGATAATGAACCATATAACCCTGGAGAAAGTGGAGAGACTAAACGAAAATTAAAATCTTTAGTCGAATCTTCTACTGATTTAAAATTACAGGGCAATTGGATATTACCTCATGGAGATAAAATGCATTTATATAATTGCAAAAATCCTCCTGTAACTGTTGAAAAAATAAATAATAGTCAGTCTGTAATTAGTCTAGAAAAAGTAGCGATTTCTCAGCAATTAATTTTAGATAAAAGTAACCCTGTAAATTATGAAATCACAGGTTCATGGGATGATTTGCAAAACGGTATATTACTGTTAAGATGGCAAAATACCCAATCATCTTGGTATCATGATCATGCTATTGGTTTGGGTAATTTATACTGTGGTATCAAATGTCATCCCGAAGGAACTTTCCGAGTAAAAGAAGCCTTGGCGACATTTATTCCTAAAACACTACCATTAGGAAGATATCAGCTATCAGCACTATATTTAGATAGAAGAAACAACAAAACCACATCTTTAAATATTCCAGATATTACGGTAGATTTAACAGATGTCGGAACAGTAGAAAAATCGCCAGCTTTAGATTTAGTTACCCGAACTTCGCAGCTAGCCCAAGAGTTACAACAGGGTAAAATAAATAATATATTTGTGCAAGTAGCTCATTTCAATCAATACGATCCTACTCAAGATTATTTAAAACAAATTGATTTTGCGGCTAATTATTATCTGCAAACAGAACCAAATAACTTAAATTGGCGTTACACCTTAGTCTTATCACAACTTTTACAGCGCCAAGTCCCAGAATTAATCCAAAATTTAAAAGAATTAACTAAATATGATGCTCAGAATCCTTACACATGGATTTATTTAGCTTTTGTTTATTTATATAATTTTCAACCTGCACAAGCTGAACCAAATTTAGCGATCGCAGAACAATTAAAACCAGATATACCAGAATTAAAAACCTTAAAAACTGTAACAAATATTATGAAATTTTTGCCCCTACAATGGTTTTCTACCAAGGAATAGGAGAAAGGGAGGGCAACCTTGGTGTTACAAGCGGATAACTGAGCCTATAATTAAAATTGTTGGGGAGACTCCAAAGCATGAGTGAAACTGCAAAAAAACTAAACTCAACAAAAACGGCAATATTTTCAGGCTTACCATAGACTTTCAGCTTAAAATAACTAAGTCAATCTTCACACCAAGCTTAATCTCAGTATTTAAGTTTGTAATGCGTAAAACTTACCATACTGAGGACATCAGGCAAAAATATGGCTACAAAAATTCCTGTCACAGTAATTACAGGCTTCTTAGGTAGTGGAAAAACCAGCCTAATTCGCCATCTGCTACAAAACAATCAAGGACGCCGCATTGCGGTTTTAGTCAATGAATTTGGCGAACTGGGTATTGATGGCGAATTGTTAAAATCCTGTCAAGTTTGCCCAGAAGATGGTGAGGGCGACACTAATATCTTTGAATTAACTAATGGCTGCTTATGCTGCACCGTGCAAGAAGAGTTTTATCCGATGATGCAAGAGTTAATCAAGCGGCGAGATAGCATCGACTGCATTTTGATTGAAACCTCTGGTTTAGCCTTGCCAAAACCACTGGTGAAGGCTTTTCGCTGGCAAGAAATTCGTAACGCCGCCACTGTGGATGCGGTGATTACTGTAGTAGATTGTGCGGCTGTAGCGGCGGGGACATTTGCTAGCGATCTAGATGCGATCGCAGCCCAGCGCCAAGCAGATGATAGTCTAGAACACGAAACACCCTTGCAAGAACTGTTTGAAGACCAACTTGCTTGTGCAGACTTGGTAGTATTAAATAAAATTGACTTGGTAGATGCTGAGGCAAAAGCCAGAGTTGAGGAATTGATTAAGCAAGAATTGCCCAGAGTGGTGAAGATTGTCGAAAGCAATGGTTCTCAACTAGACGCATCTATATTATTAGGATTCCAAGCCGCAGTGGAAGATAATTTAGATTCTCGTCCTAGTCATCACGATACCGAAGAAGACCACAATCACGACGAAGAAATTATCTCAACTAATTTAATTTTGGATCGTACCTTTGACCCCGAAAAGTTGCAACAGCAGTTGCAAACATTAGTGCAACAACAAGAAATTTACCGGATTAAAGGTTTTGTTGCAGTGCCTAATAAAGCCATGCGCCTAGTGATGCAAGGTGTAGGAACCCGATTTGATAAATTTTACGATCGCCCCTGGAAACCAGAAGAAGCTAGGCAAACGCGTTTAGTTTTTATCGGACGTGATTTGAAGTCTTCAGAAATCGAATCACAACTTGTAGCTTTATAAAGCTACCCAGATACCCGACTTTTTTGATAAGTCGGGTATCTATACCCTGAGAGTTACAAGTTATGAATAACTAGTTAATTCAGAACAAATAATAACTGAAAATTCTTCACCTTACAAAAATATGACGTCCCAACTATTTAACATTGCCAATCTTTTTGTATTGCCTTTTTGGGCATTGATGATTTTATTGCCAAATTGGAAAGTGACACGGCAGATTATGTCATCATATTTGCCCTTTGTGCTGTTAGCTGGGGCGTATGTGTATTTGTTTATTAACAGCATTACGCCAGAAAATGCCCAAGCGTTATCAAATCCCCAATTAGCCGATATTGCGCGGTTTTTTACAGATGAAACGGCTGCTGCAACAGGTTGGATTCATTTTTTAGTGATGGATTTGTTCGTCGGGCGTTGGATTTATTGGGAAGGACAAAAAACAGGTATTTGGACAATTCACTCCCTTGCACTGTGTTTGTTTGCTGGCCCTATGGGATTATTGTCTCACATCTTAACTGACTGGATTACTAAGACATTTTTCCCAAAGTCTCAGCAGAATGAAACGGTGACAGTAGAAGAAAAAGCTGCGTCATAATGTTGCATATAGTAGGGTAGCACAACTATGTTACCCTACTATATTAATCACTAAGCGTTGTCGTGTCTATAGTCGGCATCTAACCAACAGCGTGGTAAAACTTCACCTGAAGGAAAAACAAGATTTTCTTTTTTAAAACTTTCAGGTTGCTGTTCTTCTTGACCTTCTTGGTCTTTTGCGTGAACAACATCATTATTCGGGTCAATTAATTCCTGAATCTCAACAATCTTTACCAATTCGCCACTATCTTTGACTTGTAAAAGCATAGAAATTGCCTCAATGAGTTTGCATGGAAGTTCAAAGCGAGTCTCAAAATAAACTCGCTCAAATATCAACCGATTTTGAACGCGGAGATTCCTTAATTGTTAAAGGAAATTTTTATCAGATATACACACATAAAATTACACGAAATGAATTTGTGTGTATCTGTAGAGTTCATTTTTATAAAATAAATACAGCAGATTTATACCTAATCCAGAACCTAAAATCGAATCGGGGAATGCTGATTAATAAAATTATCCAGCTAAGATAATCTTGGTTTTAGCCATTAAAAATCACGTTGATATTTTTCCAAAATATCTACTAAATTTACTTGGCATTGCAGGGGTAGTAAATCGATTAAAGGAACTTCACGTTTACCGCCGCCAATTTTTACTGGAATCGATCCCAAGACTTGTAAAACCCGGTCTTCATTGACAGCGTTGGAAGTAATTAAGGGATACAGTTGCTCGGCAACAACTGTATGCAGTTTGGCATTAGATAAATAAAGATGCCATTTGGCAACGTCTATGTAGACGTTTTCGCCAATTTCAGCTGCTAGGGCTTCTAGTAATTCTGTGGTGTTAGTCTTAGCCATAAAAATAACCCTACATTAAGAAAAAGTGCGAAATCTCATGCTTTTTTATATTATGGCTCAATTAACAGTCTAATCCTACTACCAGAGGTTACAATCGCCCCAGCATGAGTAATCCATCTTCAGGTGGATTTTGGCGGAGTTTCGGTGTAGTTAGCGATCACACTAATATAAATCAGATGCACCAACAATATTCCTGTCCAACTTAAAGTTACCCAAGGCAGCCACTCCCAAGTAGTGCCTTTCAATATGTGGAAAAACCACAAGCCAGAATTAATCGTAGCAGCGATCGCTACATGCACAGCAAAATTCATTCTGTCATCGATCTTGCGGTAATCAGGGTCTTTGCGATCGGGTTTGCGAGGCCAACGAGGAGGCATAAATATTTGTTACAGATTTAAATACACCCTATTTATTCTAAGGTTTTTGTGGCATTGGTTGCTATTTGACCCTTACAACCAGTCATAATTGAACTGGAAGCCAAGAGCCGATGGGTTAAATCAGATGACGATCTTTGAGCAAATAGACCCCGATCTCCTCTATCCAGATAGCGACGGCAAACCAATGGCAGACAATACAGAGCAATATCGTTGGATTGTCCTGATTAAGGAGAATTTAGAGATTCTGTTTGCTAATAATGAGAATGTTTTAATTGCGGGAGATTTACTTTGGTATCCCGTCCGTTCTCAGCTAATTACACCGACTGCACCTGATGTAATGGTTGTCTTCAGTAGATCAAAGGGAAAACGTCGTTCTTATCGTCAGTGGCAAGAAGATAATATTCCACCGCAAGTAGTTTTTGAGATTCTTTCTTATAGTAATGATACTAAGGAAATGGAGCGTAAGTTGGAGTTTTACGATACTTACGGTGTTGAAGAATACTATTTATATGACCCTGAAAGTTTTCAACTAGATGGCTGGTTGCGGCAAAATAACCATTTGAATAAGCTATGGCAAATGGATGGTTGGGTCAGCCCCCGCTTAGGAATTAAATTTCAAACGGGGCTTGGGGAGTTGGTAATTTACCGTCCAGATGGACAAAGATTTTTGAATTCCTTGGAACTTAATCAACGGGCGGAACACGCTGAGTTATTGCTAGAACAAGAACGCCAACGCGCTGAACAGTTGGCAGCATATTTGCGTAATCTCGGCATTGATCCTGATAATCTTCCGTAACTGGGGGGTGGGCAGTGAAATAGAGTAACTTACTTACTCTGGCGGTGAATAATCTCCTGATTTCCCGCCACTCTTACTAATCAAACGAATTGATTCAATTTGAATCGATTTTTCTAAAGCTTTTGCCATATCGTATAAAGTCAAGGCAGCCACAGAAACGGCAGTTAAGGCTTCCATTTCTACACCAGTTTCAGCTTTGGTTTTGACTGTGGCTTGAATTTGATAACCGGGTAGTTGGGGATCGGGTATGATTTCAACTGCAATTTTTTGCAAAGGCAACGGATGACACAGAGGAATTAAATTGGCTGTTTGCTTGGCTGCCATAATCCCAGCCAATCTTGCAGTTGCCAACACATCCCCTTTTGGGACATTTCCGGCTTGAATGGCAGCGAAGGTGGCTGGTAGCATCCGCACATTGGCTGCGGCTACTGCTTGGCGGATGGTGGGTGCTTTATCAGATACATCTACCATCTGCGCCTGTCCTTGGCGATCTAGATGGGTTAAGTTAGCAAAATTGGATGGAAAATTATCTTGCGCCATTTAGTTAGAACGTGTTAATATAGATTGTCGGTGAGGGCGTGTAGCTCAGTGGACTAGAGCACGTGGCTACGGACCACGGTGTCGGGGGTTCGAATCCCTCCTCGCCCGTTTTTAAAAGTTGAAAGTTAGGAGTGAGGATTTAAAGTTCCTCACTCCTAAGTTTTAGGTTGTTCAAGGCATAGGCATCTGGAGCTAGACCTAGTGCAAAGCGCAGGGAGTTCGATAGGTTTTTGCTCGACTGGGTGAGGAAAAGGACAAGTGCAATAGAAGTGATCCCAGCACCGTAGCCAAACATATCGCGGTAGCCTACCCGTTCGGCGATGATACCCAGAAGAGGAGCAGCGATCGCAATTCCCATATCAAGTCCAGCTACGCATATAGCAAAAATTTGCCCCCGTTCTTGCGGCTGTGAGCGGTCTGCCATCATTGTGATCATCATTGAGATGAGTGTACCACCACCAGCACCTTCAGTGATCGCAGCCAGTAAGAAAAACATCACGCTGTGAGCCTGCCACAGCAGTATTAAGGCTAAAATATAGCAAAAAATACCAAAAGTTATAAACAAACCACGGCCAAAGCGATCGCTTGCCTTACCAGCAAATACTCTGATACTAAAACTAGAAATTGCCGAGGCTGTAAAAAACAGTCCGCCATTAAAGTCCACATCGCTGGATTTGAGGTATAACGACACAAAAGTATGTACAGCACCGATAGATAAACCAACCAATAACATAACTATCGTTGGAACTTTTACCCGTGGGCTGCTCAAAATTTGCCAAAAGTTGCGAGCGTTTTCTTCAGTTTGCTGTTGTATCTGCACTGGCGGATTTGTGACTTGTACAATCTCCAAGAGAGCGACAAAACCCAATTCGGCACAGAAGAGAAATAATATCCCGTAACTACTTGTAGCTTCCAAATATCCACCCAAGGCAGGGCCAATTGCTAAACCAAGGGGAGTTGCTAAGGTCATGTAACCAATGATTTCGCCACGAGTTTCAGTGGGAGCTAAATCTGCGACTAAGGCGCTGTAACCAGTGGTGAAAGCCGCAACACTAAGACCGTGAAAAATCCGCACTAGGATTAATAACCCAAGAGATTGGGTTGCCAAGTAACCAAAAGGTGCGATCGCAGCTACTATCGTACCAATCAATAAGGTAATTTTTCGACCACGTTCATCAGCTAACCGTCCCAGCATTGGACGAGATAGCAATAAGCCAATGGCGAAACTGCCCATCACAATCCCAATTTCTTGCTTACTTGCGCCCACATCATCGATGTAAAGCGGTAGAGTTGGTAAGAGCGAAGATATGCTTGACCAGAATAATAAACCTGCCGTAAATAAAATCAGCAGGTTGCGCCGCAGTTCGGTATCAAAGGTACTAAATGCTTTCAAGGTAGATGCAATTTAATGGTTTTTTGTCATTTGTCATTTGTCCTTTGTTCTAGAGTCAACCAATATTTACCATTAACTATTTACTAATGACTAATGACCAATGACCAATGACTAATGACTACTATTGTTACCTTACTTAACATTTTTTGCTACTACCTCTCGCACGCGATAGATAGGCCGCCCTTGGGATTCATGGTATGTACGCATGAGTAATTCTGCTAAAAGACCGAAGCAAAATAACTGCACTCCGGTTACTAGGAGGAGAACTGCTAAAATCAGCAAAGGGCGATTACCAATCATCTCACCTAAAGCCAATTTAACAAAAGTCAAGTAAATTCCGATCGCAGTTCCCGAAACCATTGACATCAAGCCCAACAGCCCAAAAACGTGCATTGGGCGGGTAAGGAATCTTTTCATAAATAGGATGGTTAACAAATCCATCAGAACGCGGAATGTCCGCCAAATTCCATATTTACTGCGACCAAAGCGACGGGCGTGATGGCGCACTGGTACTTCAGTAATTCTAGCTCCTTCGATGTACGCCAAAGCTGGTAAAAATCGGTGTAATTCTCCGTAGAGGTTCATATCTGCTAGCAGTTCTGCACGATATGCTTTCAGCGAACAGCCATAGTCATGAATATTCACGCTAGTAGTACGGCGAATTAGCCAATTAGCAATTTTGGAAGGAAGTAAGCGATTTACAGCGCCATCTTGGCGTTTTTGCCGCCAACCACTCACCAAATCGTAACCCTCATCCAGCTTTGCTAATAACATGGGAATATCAGCCGGATCATTCTGGAGATCAGCATCTAAAGTAACGATCGCTTTACCGACTGCATAATAAAATCCAGCAGCCATCGCCGCAGTTTGTCCGTAGTTGCGACGCAAAATCACCGCTTTTAAATCTGTACGGATTTGCGCCTGTTCTTTGAGAAAATCCCCAGAACCATCTGTAGAACCATCATCTACACAAATGATTTCATAATTTATCTGACTAGAAGATAAAGTAGATGCGATCGCTTCTAATAAAAGCGGCAAACTTTCCACCTCGTCATGTATCGGCAGCACCACCGAAACATCTGGAGCAACTGCTGAAATCGCCCCATTTTCCCCCATCACCCCTTGTTCAACCAACCCACTCCTCATATTTCTTCGCGCCCTTCGCGTCTTCGTGGTTCGTAACTCTTGATAACTCTACCAGCACCTCGCAGCTGCTGATAGTACGACTGACTAACAACATCTCCCTGTTCCGAGAGAATATCAATCCCAATCCCATCCCGTCCCTGATCTTTCCCAGAACTATGAATGTAATAACCATCTGCCAAATAAAGCCCGACATGGGTTGCTTTTTGGCTAGTTCCAAAAAATACCAGATCCCCGGCTGCTAATTCTGCAATAGTAATTGGTTGAGTGAATCCTTCCTGCTGATAGGCATCTCTAGGTAGCCAAATACCCACCGAAGCAAACGCCGCCTGCATCAACCCAGAACAGTCATAATTTGGCCCAACCGTACCGCCCCAAAGGTAATAATTGGATTGTTGCATCGCTTTTTGGGTAAAGGCGATGACCTCTGCTAGCAGTTTTTTAATTTCAGATTCAGAAAATGTTGCAGCTTGATAATGTACAGTAGCAGATTGTAATGAATCAAAATCTGAAAGGGATACCCATCCAGGATAGTCATCTTCACACAAATACACCTCAATCGCTGAATTTTGATGATTTGATGTTACCCATAAATGTCTCCCAGATGCAGCTTGAGTTGCTAAACGCGTACATTCAGGAGAATCATATAAATTAAGGTCAGCAATACACTGATACTCCCCTGATTTTAGATTTTGAATTTTGGATTTTAGATTAAAGGACATTACTGGAGAATGATTTTTTTTAATAAAGACGAACAACTCGAAAATCTTGGTAATGGCATTTTAGATGCAAGTTGGGCAGAATTTCCGACCTTAGCCCGGAATCAAATTGCCTTGACTTGGGTTGTTTACGATCCACCGGTGCTAGTAAATACTGGTGGGGCACTGACTCCCAACGCTTTTTGGGATCATCCAGTTCGTGGTTTTACTTATCGTGGTGTTGAACGGATTTATCCCGCCAGCGTAGTCAAGCTATTTTACCTAGTGGCGGTAAACGAATGGCTAGAAAAAGGGATGACTAACACTTCCAAAGAGTTGGAACGCGCCTTGCGGGATATGATTGTAGATTCTAGTAATGATGCTACCAGCTTGGTTGTAGATATTCTGAGTGGTACCACATCAGGGCCAGAATTGCCAACCGGGCCTTTTGAAACCTGGAAATATCAACGTAATATTGTTAACCGCTATTACCAATCTTTGGGTTGGGAAGAAATGGATACGATTAACGTCTGTCAAAAAACTTGGGGTGATGGCCCTTATGGACGAGAACGGGCATTTGCGGGAGAGTTACTGGAAAATCGCAATATGTTGACAACAAACGCGATCGCTAGGTTACTGCATAGTATTGTAGGTGGGGTGGCGGTTTCAAGTGTGCGCTCGCAAGCAATGATGGCTTTGCTCAAACGTAATCTCAACGATTTACCTACTGACACCGAGGAAAATCAGGTAACAGGTTTCTTAGGTAGTGGACTGCCTGAAAATGCTCAAATTTGGTCAAAAGCAGGTTGGACAAGTCAAGTTCGCCATGATGCTGCGTATATTGAAATACCAGAACAGCGCCCTTACCTCTTAGTGGTATTTACTGAAGGTAAAGCGCACGCTAAGAATCAGGCAATTTTGCCCTTTGTTTCTAAACTAGTTGCCGATGCGATCGCTAGTCTATAATCCACTCCTGTGAACTTAAGTGAAATCGGCGGTTAGAAACCTCGTCTACACAGGCAAAACCCACATCCGTGGGTTCAAACCCTCAATTTTTTTTAGTACAGCTTTGCGTAAAATTGTAGCGTTTTTAATGCAAGGGGATACATTAGCATTGTTAGTCGATGCATTGGCATTGTTAGTCGATACATTGGCATTGTTAGTCGATACGTTGGCATTGTTAGTTGATGCGTTAGCATTGTCAGCCGATGCATTGGCATTGTTAGTCGATGCGTTGGCATTGTCAGCCGATGCATTGGTATTGTCAGTCGATGCATTGGCATTGTCAGTCGATGCGTTGGCATTGTCAAATTTAATTCGCTACGAATTAATGAAATGCTGTACTTCGTCCGCGTAGGCGGACTTTGTTTGTGTAGCTGTAAATTCCATTGCCTTAGCTATTTAACTTAAATTCATCAAACTTCAATACTTCCGAATCAGGCTTGCGAGTATCAAAACGATAACTACTTATCGTACCTGTCCCCGTATCAAAGATACTAAAAACTGTAATATCATTACTCGAAATATAAGGCATTGGCTTTCCATCTTCACCCAACAAAGGGGAAATTGTTGGCACTATCGGTTCTAACCCATTGGGATCGCCAAGCTTAACATAATCCTCTTGATATCCAATTGGCACTTCTCGCTTTCTATCACCCCAAGCAGCGCCGTAAGTATTACCTACATTAGATGTTTCTAGAAAGTGCATTCCAGTCTGACTAACAAAGCGGTTCCACAAATGGGAATGCCCATAGAATACCAGTTGCACATTAGCTGCTTCAAGTAAAGGGACAACATCGTGGATAATATAATCTGCGTCTTTTGGGTACTCATAACGCACTGCTTTAATATTATTATCATCCCGTTCAATTATTTGAACTGGTTCTGTATAAGCAGGAACTATATTATCGCCCAGAGTGTGAGGCGGATGATGGAACATCACAACTTTGTATTTTGCTTGTTGAAACTCAGGGCTGTTGAGTTCTGCTTCTAGCCAATTGTACTGCTTGCTGTCTTTAGCAATTGGCTCATAAATTACTTGTCCATAACCCCAATCTTCAGGATTATTTAAATCCTTTTCCGCTTCTCGATATCTACCCTTATACTTTCCACCTAAGCTAGGAGTCCGCCACATATTCGTAACGTAGAGTACTATCAAACGCGCATCGCCAAAGCTGACTGCATAATATTTTTTTCCACCTTCTTTACTTTTTGGTAAAGAGAAAATCTCTTCATAAGTATCAGTATTAAAAGAATTATCTATTAAAGATTTGTCACCGTAGATTTTTTGAGCAATTGCACGGGGAATTGTATCATCAAATTCATCATCTAAACTTCCCGTTCTGGCAAAGCGTCCCATTACCTCATGATTGCCAATGCAAGTAAAGATGGGTGCGTGTTGAATTATTTGTCCACCGGTGTAGGTTGTTTTAACACCATCGTGTGTCATTTCATATTTAGCACGACCTTGTAAACCAGGAAATAACGCACCACCACCATTATCATCAAACCATTCTGAGGCGCGATCGCTAACATTCACTAAATCACCAGCAAACCACACCCCATCAACCCGTCCAACTGTTTCCACTACTTTTTGTAGATTTGCCGCCGTCATTGGCTTTAACTGATGGTCAGAGGTAAGTAAAATTTTTAGTGGTATATCCGGTTTGGGAGTAGCTGCGAGGCTAAAAACATCACTGCTAACAGTTTCGCCATCTTCTCGCATACTCGTAATGCGATAGTTTACCCGCAAACCAGGAGTTAACCCAATCACCTCAGCCTCATGCCGCCAAATGTCGCGTTGGATAGGTTTTTGATAAACTTGTCCATCTTTGATTTGGTTTGCAACTCTTGAGTGTTGGTCTTCACGAATGCGAGTGAGTTTGGTAGTATTTGCCTTAGCAGTTTGTTGAAGATTTTCGCCGTAGGTTACTGTATGATTAACACCAGCAAACTCAGTAAACCAAACTACTTGCACTGAGGTTTCAGTTGGTAGTTGCAAAAATGGATCGGTGAGCAATTGGGGTGCTGATGTCATAATTCTTTGCCCAAATGAACGCACAGTTAACAGAGTAAAGCATATAACAAGCACAAGCATAGCTACCGAGAAAATTTTACGGCGGCTTTTGCGTCTGAGCATGAGTAACATCCCAAATTTTTTAGCGAGTTCACCGACTAAACGCAATTTTATTATTACTCCCTTTCCGTTACTCGCCCATGAACAATAAGGGTGTTAGGATATCTTTCACCAGCTGAATCTGACTTATGAAATTAGTTTGCTCCCAAAGCGATCTCAGTACAAACCTCTCACTCGTCAGTCGTGCAGTACCTTCACGACCAACTCATCCAGTCCTTGCCAATGTGCTGTTACAAGCGGATGCCCAAACTAACCAGGTAAGCTTAACCGCCTTTGATCTCAGCTTGGGAATCCGCACCAGCTTTAACGCAGAGGTATGGCAAAGTGGTGCGATCGCACTTCCTGCTAAGTTACTTGTAGACATCACCTCGCGTCTTCCAGAAGGCGAAATCACTCTAGACGATGAATCAGCCCTCACAGGTGTTACACCTGGTGGAGAAGGATTAATTGTCACACTCACACCCAAGAGTGGACATTACCAAGTCCGAGCAATGGGGCCTGAAGAATTTCCGGAACTACCTGTAATTGAAAATACAGAAGTAATCCATCTCACTACCACCGCATTAATTGAGGGGTTACGTGGCTCATTATTTGCTACTAGTGGAGATGAAACCAAGCAAGTACTTACAGGAGTGCATTTAACAGTTAAACAAGATACTCTAGAATTTGCAGCTACCGACGGACATCGCCTAGCAGTTGTAGAAACTAGCAACGAGCGTCCTTTAAGTGGAACTAGTCAATTAGAAGTAACAGTACCAGCTAGAGCATTACGCGAACTACAACGAATGCTAGCTCATAGCGCCTCATCAGATGAACCTGTAGCTTTATATTTCGATCAAGGTCAAGTAGTGTTTGCATGGCAAAATCAACGTTTGACTAGTCGTACATTAGAAGGGCAATATCCTGCTTATCGACAACTAATTCCGCGCCAATTTGAGCGACAAGTCACAATTGAACGCCGACAATTTGTCAGTACCTTAGAGCGAATTGCTGTACTAGCCGATCAAAAAAATAATATTGTCAAGCTTAGTATTGATAGCGAAGCCCAAGAAATTACCCTATCTTGTGAAGCTCAAGATGTGGGCAGTGGTAAAGAGTCAATGCCAGCACAAATTTCTGGGGAAAATATTGAGATTGCTTTTAACATTAAATATTTGATGGAAGGCTTGAAAGAGTTACCATCTTCGGAAATTCAAATGCATTTAAATCAAAGCCTAACTCCAGTAATTTTTACCCCATTGGGTGGTTTAAAAATGACCTATTTAGCTATGCCGGTGCAACTTAGAAGTTAAGTTAGAAGCTGATGCGCGTCTAGATTGTACATTGAAAGCGGCGGGAAACCCAGAGACTTGTGGCGTCTACGGTGTAGACACAAGTCTCTTGACCTGCACTTTTATTGCATTGACCTGCACCTTTGTTGCATCGAGCTGCACTTTTATTGCATTGACCTGCACCTTTGTTGCATCGAGCTACACTTTTATTGCATTGACCTACACCTTTATTGCATCGAGCTTTTTTTGACTTGTGTGTACACCGTAGCAAGTGGCGTGGAGTTTTTCATAATTTCTACAGCCTTTGAATTAAATTGCTAAATAATCTCCTCTACGGAAAATACTACTCTAAAGCCACAAACCCTCAGTCCACCGTCTGACTCATTCCAGCTACGACTAGCGCTGCGACATAGTTCGGCGTTGAAACTCCAAGAACCACCGCGTAGTACTCGGCGATTAATATCACCACCAACTTCCCAAGGTGTTCCATCTGAAGGTGCGTCGCTGTAATTGTTGTGCCACGAATCAGCGCACCATTCCCAAACTAGCCCGTGCATATCATACAATCCGAAGGCGTTGGCGACTTCAAAACTACCAACGTTTGTTGTTTCTTTACGGAATTTGCTGTTTGGTTCGATAGTGCAACTGACTAACTCAGAGGTAATAGTTTCGCCAAAGTGAAAGGATGTTGTAGTTCCAGCCCGACAAGCATATTCCCATTCAGCTTCACTCGGTAAACGATAGTCGCGTCCAGTTTTTTCTGATAGTCTGAGACAAAATTCTACAGCCTCATACCAAGATACATTTTCCACTGGTCTATCTAAACCTTTGAATTTCGACGGATTGGGATTTAAATCTTGTTTGACTTTTGGTAAAGCTGCTACAACTCTCCACTGTGCTTGAGTAACGGGAAATTTCCCCATAAAAAATGGTTCAACGCTAACTTTATGTCGAGGACGTTCGTCAGCATCTCCTTCACACTCCGGTGAACCCATCATATAAGTATCGCCAGGAATCGATACCATTTCTAATGTGACAGATTTACCCAATTCTTCGGCAAAAAAGTTTGCATTACAACTCACGCGGTTTACTTCTCTACCACTTGTGTCTACTGTCACTACATCAAATTCAAAGGTTTCTAAGGGGGGTAATGGTACAATTACTTTTTGTGGCGGCGGCGATAAAATGGGCTGAGGCATCGAAACAATTTTTAGGGCAACAGGTTGAATATTCAATGTTGCAAATTTCAAATCGTTGAGAACTTCTGCTGCTGTTTGATACCTTTCACTTGGTAAATGTTTTAGTAATTTATCTAAAATTTTCCCTAAGTCGTCGCTGATAGTAATACCTTTTTGTTGTAAGCGATCGCGCCATAACCACTTAGCGTTCATGGCATCATAAATAGGGTCATTAATCTGTCCAGAAGCATCCTGCAACGGCAAACATCGAGTTAAAAGACGCACACAAGTTACACCCAAAGCATACAAATCACTGCCGTGACAAGCAAATCCAGCCATTTGTTCGGTTGGGGCATAACCAAGGGTATAAATTACTGTCGCTTGTCTTCCTATGCTGGTTTGTGTTACCTGTTTAGCACCGCCAAAGTCAATTAATACGGGTTTTTGATCGCTTGCACGGCGGATAATGTTTTCTGGTTTAATATCCCGATGAATGACATTATGAGTATGAATAAATTGCAGTACTGGTAATAAATCAGCTAAAAGTTCCCAAATTTTTGATTCACCATAAGTTTGTTGCTGAACTTCTTGTAAGAGAGTCTTTCCTTGAATAAATTCTTGTACGAGATACAAACTAGCACCTTGTTCAAAATAAGCAAGTAATCTAGGAATTTGAGTATGATTTTCTCCCAGATCATACAACCGAAAAGCCTCTTCTTTAAAAAATTCTGCTGCTTTGGTACGTTGTCCTGTTCCTTGAAATTGTGGAAAAAATTGCTTGATGACGCAGGGCGCGTTTAGTCTATCTACATCTTCTGTAGCATAGGTTCTGCTAAATCCACCTTCACCTAAAAGTCTCAATACGCGGTAACGGTTTCTTAGAAGTTTGCCAAAGTTGCTTTGTCCGCAACTCACGCAAAATCTATTGCTATCAGAGTTGAATGGATTTGAGCAATTGGGATTTTGGCAGATTTGCATAATGAGGGGGAAATAGCATCTTCTCCAAAGTTAGCCCCAATATTATCTAATTGAAAACAGTTATGTAGAGAAGCGAACACGGAACTTTATTGATGTGCTTAAAAAATATTTTTTATCTGAGGATAAATAGATCATAAAAATTTAAGAGAGATACATCACAGAATTGAAACCCCAAAGTGAACTGATATTAGTATTTTAGGCTTGCCGGAACGCACCCTACATTTTAATATAGCTGTTGTTGAATATAAGAAAAAGTTCACAAATAACCAATTGAAGAATTTAAAACTCAAAATCTAAGAGAATTACATAAGTGGATTGCAAACCCAATGAAACTTAAAATACTGGTATAGTTAGGCGTATAAAATCTTTTAAATATCTCCGAAAAAGAATGTAGAGGCGTTGCATTTCAACGTTCTTACAAGAGTTTCAAATAAAGCATAATTCAATACAGTTCAATTAAGCTTTTTTTCCTTTTATTTGCGTCTTTGGCGGTAGCCTGCGGCAAGCCGATGCAGCGTCTACGTTAAAAAAACTAATTTTGACAAGCGTACTGGTTTAAATTACCCTTTTCTCTTTTCCCTTTAACCGAATCGTGGAGGAGTGGGAGAGACAAGAAAGAAAACAATAATTCCTAACTCCTGTAGAGACGCTATTAATCGCGTCTTTACTCCTCACTCTAAATATCAGATAACTTAGTTAACCTTACGTTGGAAAGTAAATGTTCCAGACTGTCCAGGTTGAAGTGGCCCAGGAATTGTGTCTAGATAGGTGGTGATATCAACGCCAATCGCATCCGTTACTGCTGCTCCCACATTTAGATAAGTTACAATTCCGGCAGGATCGGTTGCAGTACTAAATACATGGCTAGTATCTACTTTCCCATTGTTGTCATTGTCTTTAGCCCAGTTATTATTAGTGGAATTACCATTTTCAGTAATAATAATTCCAGTTGCATTCAGAGTAGCGTTATTTGAGCCGATGGGAACTGACGAAATATTGGTGTAAGTAATGCGATACTCAATAATATTGCCTACACCAGGCTTTTTCACTGTTGTACTAAAAGTGCTATCATTCGCAGCAACAGCAGAGCCACTTCCTTGTAAAATCCGAGATTCTTTCACAAGTTTCAAGAAACCTGTGTAAACTTGGTCAATTGTATTATTGGAAGATTCTCCAGAGTTAAACGCTCCATCATTATTACTATCCACAAAAGCTCGAATTGTCACAGGAAAAGCTTTACCCGTATCTGTTGATAGAGGCGTTCCTGCTGGTAAATCTACAGTTACGGTATAATCAACTGGCAAATTATTGAGGGTTGGTAGGGTAATTCCTAAGCCAGAAGTCAAGGTGAACACAGTGCCATTATATGTGTAAGTGGCAACACTGACTCCAGAAATTAAGGTTACGGTTGTACCTGATGGTAGGTCACTGGTATTGGTTGGGGTAACTGGTACTAATAAGACGTTATTCAACAGAGTTGGATCGGGGTTTAATATAGTATTGAAGAAGCTCACAGCAGCAGGATCAATGGTAGATCCTGGCGGTAGATAGAGTGGAACGATCGCTGATTGGTTTGAAAAATCATTATTATTATCAGTTGCTCCCACAGCGTTAGCGTGCAGGTGCGGCCCATTCAAAATCGAGGTTTGGGCAGTCATCGTAAAGGTGTTAACTTCACCTCCAGGCCCTTGACCTGTGTTGTTATTACTAGTATCTGCCCCTTGAGTAGTAACATTTGCTACTCCAAGATTCGGAACATTTGAACCAACAGTACTATCATCATTAAAGTTGCTAGGGCTTTGGTCGCCCGACTCATCATAAACTAGCTGATTGAGTGCATCACCTTGAGTTTGACCAAAGCTTTGAGCAATATTAGAAATTGTGGCAGTGGAAGTTAGAACTCCATTTGTCACTACTTGAAAGGATAATCCATTCACTGTTGTACCTGCGGTAAGACTGCCAGATTTCACAAATCCAACACGAGTTACTAAGCTTAAATCAACTGGTACAATACTAGTCCAAAGGGCATTGTTCGCTGTCACTAGTGTAGGTGTCACAGTGTAAATAACACTCCAACCCGTAGGAGGAGTAACTACGCTTGCTAAACGAGTATTTACGGGAATAGCATCAGACACCAAAATTTTGGCACCAATCAGACCATCTACGTTGATGTTCGTACCTACCAAATTTGCAGGAGTTAATCCTGTACTACCAGTGGGACTTGTGGAATCAATTTTTAGACTCAAATCGTAGGTCAACTTATCATCACTCAAATTGTTGGGTGTACTGGAATCTGAATACCCAGAACGAACTTTTAAGACTTTAGCAAAAGCCTGTGGAATTGCAGAGATAGTAGTTGTTTGTATAGCACTAGCTTCTCGTTCTCCATTCAGAGGTATCCCTGCTGTTTCTCCTGCTGTTCCATCTAAATTATCAATGGTACGGACTTCTGTCGCGTTTGAGCCATCAGAACTATCAGGTTGGTTCTGGGTAGTATTACTGTTATCGTTAGGGCCTGTGTCACCTAATAATACAGTAATAACTGAACCTGGCGTTGCTAAAAGATTAACTGTGACAGGAACACGTACTTTGACAAATCCACTGACAGGAATGGAACTAGTGGTGAAACCAGTATTAGGAATAGTAGTTTCAAATGTGCCGTTACCATCTAAATCTGCGGTGATTGTGCCAGCTGTTGCTGACCCTGTAATAGTAGCTTTACCCGGAATGAAGAAACGGGTAGGATCATTCCCCACATTAGTAATCAAAAAATCGTAGTACAGCAAATCGTTAGATACAACACTACCACCTGTTGTATCTGTGATACCTTGAGAAGTCACCGTAATTCCTGCTGTCTCTGCTACAGAAACTGTTACAGTATTGGAAGTAGTTTTATTAAGAACATTTACTCCCAAATTATTCACGTAATTATATTCAGCAGTTGCAGTGTTGTCGATAGTAGTACCAGCAGTTGTACCATCTGCTAGAGAAGGCATTACTACTGTAAATGACCCTCCTAAAGAAATTGCTGCTACTAGTAAAAAACGGTAGTGATGAAAATTATGAGCAAAAAAGTTCCGTAATGGTTTCATGATTTATGAACTGATTTTCAGTCCTTGAGTTGTTGTGTAACATCTTGCACCAGTTGTTTTAAAATATTTTTGTAGTTAAACACTGCTTTATATTTGCTTAACCCATGATTTTGGATCTCTAAGCAATGCTTACTCTACGAATATTGAGAATGGTGTAAGATATGTTTTTCTAGTACCTTTATCTACGAGACGCTGTACGACCGTGTAACTGTTAATAAATGTTACTCATAGACTCGCTAACAGAATTCTTAATTGCTATTAATTAGGGGTTTGAGATATTTCATTAAGGTGCCTTGTTTTTAACGAACTGTAGTAGTTATAGAAAAAAACGACGCAAAAATTATGGCTAAATCAAACCACAAATGTATGAATTTGTTTTCAATTATTGTGTAATAAATCACAACAAAATGTCCATAATATTTTATGGACTGTTTATTTAGTACAGACAATTAATCCACAAATTACAAAAATAAGTGGATGAAAACAAATTAAACATTAGACTTGTACTTGCAAAGTCCTATTACTGATAACTTTGATTTCAAGTAACTTCGTCTATTTTTTATAAAAAACCAACGCTGCTAGGCTGATTTGGTACTGAACTTTACATACTCTATTGTGTTTGTGGAGCTTGATACTTCACCACCGTAAACTTACTTAATTTAAAATATTGCTGGATGTTAAGCAATTGTTATAAATACTAAATTTTTGACCCTTAACTCTCACTACAGTTCGGTTAAGACAAAAACTAGATAGACTGAGGGTTATTACTGAAGTGTACTGAGATTAAATTAGGTAAGTACTCTAAGCCTGAGAAACTGCGATGCCATTTGATGCCATTAAGGAGGCGAAATCGTTAAGATTGCTTTGACTCTTATTTGAAATTTTTATTCTCTCCAGAAATGCGGATTAATTCAGCTACAAGAGCAGCGATCGCAGATACTGTAATCAACATCACACTCAATGCGTTAATATCAGGCTTGACTCCCGATCTAATCCGGCTAAAAATTTCCATTGGTAGAGTGTTATAACCGCTACCAGCAGTAAAACTGGCAATAAGAAAGTCATCTAAACTGAGAACAAAGGCCAAGAGACAACCAGCTACAATACCAGGCATTAATTGAGGTAACAATACTTTAATAAAAGCTTGCGTTGGTGTAGCGCCTAAATCTAATGCTGCTTCTTCTAAGTGAGGATCTAAATTGCTCAGTCGTGAAGCAACCACAAGTCCTACGTAAGCCAGACAAAACACGATATGGGCTGCAACTATCGTCCACAAACTCAAAGGTATGGCAAAGGCTGCTAGACATACTAGGGTAGCGACTGCGATCGCAATATCGGGAATAATCAATGGTAGATAAGCAATACCCTGATACAATTTTTTTCCAGGAAATTCGTAACGCGCCAACCCAACCGCCATTAAAGTTCCCAGTACTGCTGATATAGCCACGGCACAACCACCAACTATTAAACTGTTTTGCAAAGCTGATAAAATGCGATCGTCACTAAATAACTTGCCATACCAATCAAGAGTGAATCCTTGCCAACCTGCACTATAGGGTGACTGATTAAAGCTATAAAAGCTAAGTACCAGTATAGGCAGGTACATGAACACAAACATCAGCAGTGAGAAAACCGCCTGCCATGAGACACGCGGTTTATTGATCGATGGAGATATATTCACGTTTATATTTGATTTTATTGATAGCAATATAAAATATCATATTTAATGTAATAAGTCAATATATTAACTCTTTTTTCTCCCTTTTGCCTGCTGTTAAAAGCTTAGATAGAATTCCTAATACAACTTCACCGCTTCTAATTTCAAGTACCTACTTTACGAAAATGTTTCCTTTGGGTGGCTACGAGTTCTTCTTTAGAGTACGGAAAGTCGTCCAAAAAGTGCCTATGCAATTCATGCTTTAAACAACGTTTTAAAATCAGATAATTGACAGGTGATAATAGACTATTTTCGTTCATTCTCACCATTTAACTTAGATTTTGACAATTTTAGAAAATTGCTATTTGTAAAAAAATCTGTATTTCAAATTTTACCAAATCACCAAAAATCAATAAATTAAAATATATTTACCTCTTTAGGAGAGGGTAATTTCCATACAAAGATAGACAAAGGATATAGAAATAAGGGCATAAGATTTTGAGAGAAGTTTTAAGCAGCTTGGTATCTAAAATTACTTTTGCATGCAAAGTGAATTAATTACAAGCACTAGAACAACAGAAAGAAGAAACTTTTAATTCAAATTTTATTTGTTAGGAGGTTTGTGATGCGAATAGCTCAAGTAGCCCCACTATGGGAAAGAGTTCCACCTCCAGCTTATGGGGGTACAGAGTTAGTAGTAGGGTTACTGACCGATGAATTAGTTCGACGCGGACACGAAGTAACTTTATTTGCGTCGGGAGATTCTATCAGTCTGGCAAAACTAGTGTCAGTTCATCCGCGTGCCCTCAGACTCGATCGCACTATTAAAGATTACAACGTTTACGAAATGCTGAATCTAGCTTCGGTTTATGAACGTGCAGAAGAGTTTGACATTATTCACTCGCATATCGGATGTGGGGCACTGTCCTACACAAATCTCGTCACAACCCCAACAGTTCACACATTGCACGGTACTTTTACGCCTGACAACGAAAAGATGTTTAGTTTTGGGAAAAAACAACCCTACGTTAGTATTTCCAATTCACAACGAGAACCAAGGTTAGGGTTGAACTATCTAGCAACGGTTTACAACGGAATTGATGTCAGCAGTTATAATTTTCACGCCCAACCAGAAGATCCGCCCTACTTAGCGTTTTTGGGTAGGATGTCTCCTGAGAAGGGAGGACACTTAGCAATAGAAATTGCAAAACAAGCTGGTTGGCGTTTGAAAATGGCGGGTAAGATTGATGCCGTTGATACGGAATACTTTGAGAAGGAAATCAAACCGCACATTGACGGGAAGCAAATTGAGTATTTGGGTGAAGCTAACCATGCTCAAAAAAATGCTCTTATGGGAGGTGCAGTCGCAACTTTATTCCCCATCACTTGGCGAGAACCCTTTGGATTGGTGATGGTGGAGTCAATGGCTTCGGGTACGCCAGTGATTGCGATGAAATTGGGTTCTACTGAGGAGGTAATTTCCCACGGCAAGACGGGTTTCCTTTGCAATAATACTCAAGAATGCATTAGTGCCATTGATCGGGTAATAGAATTAGACCGCTACGCTTGTCGCCAGTATGTCCAAGACTGTTTCAGCGTTGAGCAAATGACTGATGGCTATGAGGCGGTTTATCAACAAATATTAGCAAAACGATTTTCTCAAAATGGGCGTTTCCGTAGTTTGATTAGTTTAGGTAGCGATCGCACTTAAATATCGCATGTTTTTAACTAAGTAGGGAGGCACAGCTGTGCGACCCTACCAAATTACGCGATTGCTCCATTTTTCTACAGTTATAGTACTCAATCCTGGAACTCTTTCTAAGTCTTATAAAGATATAAATTTTTGCTGTTGACGGCTAATAATTATTCGTTGTGCTAACTTCTTACCTACACCAGGCAGAGTTGCTAATTCTTCTAGACTTGCAGTGTTAATGTTTATTTGTTTAACTGCTTGTAGTTCACTTTATGAAGTTTTTATCTGTGGACACCGTGTTTGTTCTACTTTAATCTTTGTTTGAATTGCTGGTGGTAAGCCGGGTTTAATTTTAGTATAAAGACGAGTAAATTCGCGCGCGTAATGGGCAGCAACTATGGGACTTTGAATCACTACAAGCGTCTCATCGTTACCATTATTGGCAGCATCAGACCAATTATGAGAACCTGTAATTACTGTTTTACTATCAATAACACCAAATTTATGATGCAATAAATCGCCTTTGGGTAACACAGGTACGCCTACGGTTGTAATTGGATTTGACCAAGGATGGTTATCAACTTCATATTTACATTTGTTACTAAGAGCAACCCCCATCATATCCAATGCTTCGCTATAAGGACGATAGGCAAATTGTGGTTCAATTAAAGCGCGAATTTGTACACTCTGTTGATGGCGATTTTCTAAGATATTGGCAAGACGCTGATCGGAAAATACAAATAACGCCATATCAACAGATTTGGTTGCTGAATCTAAAGTTTTACCAATTAAACCATTACTACTATTATTCCAGGGTTGAGTTGGGGAAGTAGGCGAAAACTGCACAGTGATTTTGGTGTTCCCTAAAGTTATTTGTTGAGGCGATCGCATCGGTTTTTGCAAACCAAATTTACTATCTGGTTTACCTCCTGGGCCATCTCCCCACATAATGTTAAACTCTTGTGTAAATAAAGATGCTAATTCGGGGCTGTCAATTTGCAATAAGTTATTGGCATTGCCTAAACTGCTAGAATTTGTGAAATCACCATAAGTATCACTTAAAGTAAAATTAGCTGAAGTTATAATTAGAATGCGATTATCCACAATTACAAATTTGTGGTGCATCAAACTGCTACCTGCTGAACCATCTGCTTGATCGTCTATCCAGGGAATTTTGGCATTTTGCAAAATTATCAAAGCATCTCTTTGATTTATTTCTGCTGGACTGAGTTGATTATCTTGGTTAATATCGATAAATTTGCGAAATTCGTTGTAACGTTCCTGTTCCCTTTTATCTAACTTACCTACTTCAGTAGATGTTAAGCTGCTCCAAGGTCGGCTATAGGTATTTTCTAAAATTATCCTGACTTTTACCCCAGCTTTTTGTCTATCAACCAGTGCTTGGGCAACTTTAGGTAAACGTAATTCTTGCACTGCCACATCTACTGTAGATTTAGCTTGGGTAATAGCATTAACAATCTGTTTTTCTAAATCATCCCCAAGACGAGTTTGCTGACGGTAAGGTTCTTTGTATTCTGAAGACTCAGAATGGTTAAAGTAAACTTGAACTACCGGATCTTGTGGTAAAGGTTGTAGACGTTGATTAGAAGACTGAACTCGCTGACAAGCAGCAAGGGGAAATATCAGTAAAAAGACATATAAAAAATATCTTCGTCTAGAGATAAGTTGCACTGTAATCTGTTAAAAGTGGATTAGGAGTGGACATATTTATCATTCCCAAAATTTTGTCTTCTGAATTAAGTAGAAAAATAACTTTCTTAGTATTGGGAAAAATCTACTGCTAGAGGCATTACAGAGATTTTTTCAGGATTTGTCCACTCAAACTGTATATGCTGACAAGATCAGCTATTACCAACGTGTGTTCTCACCATTATCGGTTATATGCAAATTTATCTAGATTACAGCGCCACTACTCCGACTCGAAAAGAAGCGATCGCAGTTATGCAAACAGTCCTCACCGAACAGTGGGGCAATCCTTCCAGCTTACATGAGTGGGGGCAAAGGGCGGCAACGGTTGTAGAAGAAGCCAGAGTCCAAGTTGCTGGATTAATTAACGCTATCGATCCAGCATCAATAATCTTTACATCTGGTGGTACCGAAGCAAATAATCTAGCGATTATGGGTGTGGCTCGGTTGTATGCTGTTCCTCAACATATTATTATCTCCAGCGTGGAGCATTCAGCAATTTCTGAAACAGTAAGGTTGCTAGAAATGTGGGGTTGGGAAGTTTCACGCCTATCTGTAGATGTCAAAGGCAGAGTCAATCCCCTAGATTTAAAGGCAGCATTGCGACATAACACAGTTTTGGTTTCTATAATTTACGGACAAAGTGAAGTTGGAACAGTGCAACCGATCGCAGAACTGGGTAAAATTGTGCGATCACATGGCGCTTTGTTCCATACAGATGCGGTGCAAGCTGCGGGACGTTTACCTATAAATGTGCAACAACTACCCGTAGACTTACTTAGCCTCTCCAGCCATAAAATATATGGCCCGCAAGGTGTAGGGGCGCTATACGTGCGTCCTAGTGTGGAATTGATGCCCTTACTGGGTGGTGGTGGACAAGAAATGGGACTACGTTCTGGTACGCAAGCAGTACCGATAATAGCGGGATTTGGTGTAGCAGCAGAATTAGCAGCCGAAGAATTGGCTATAGAAACACCACGGTTAATTGAGTTACGCGATCGCGCCTTTGCCCAATTAGCTGAAATTCCTGGTTTAATTCCTACAGGGGATAACTGCGATCGTTTACCTCACCATATCAGTATGTGCTTAGAATACGCCGATGGGGAAAAACTTAGCGGTAAAACCTTGGTACGACAGCTAAACCTTGCTGGTATCGGCATCAGTGCTGGTGCTGCCTGTCATAGTGGTAAACTTAGCCCTAGTCCGATATTGTTAGCGATGGGTTATTCCGAAAAAGCTGCCTTGGGTGGAATTCGCATAACTTTGGGGCGTGATACCACTGAAGCTGATATAGATTGGACAGTTATGGTATTGAAGCAAGTTTTACAAAGACTGACACCGGATTTATCTTTAGTTAAACATTAAATCAATATCATAAATTACGTACCTGCGAGATAGGGAATATTGCATATTGAGCGTGTTTCTGGTTAATTTTACTGTCTATTACTATGTAAATATCCCAAAACAGGATAAAATCAAAGATACTGAAGTTTCAGAGCCACGTAAACCAATAAATGAGTCTATCTAACCCAGAATCGAGTTCCCTCAAGACTTTAAAACGCAAGGCTACCAGCACAGTAGGTCGGGGAAAAGTAGTCAACCTCAACACCAACTTAAATTTTTCTGCATGGAATGATGAAAGCGTTGCTTTATATCTGGGTGATAGTCTCGAACATTACAACAATTGGGAGCAGCCTACAGTCATCGTTTCAGATGGAGCTTACGGTGTTCTTGGTTTTGAAGGAGACACTTCAGATCATATTGATTTACCAAATTGGTATGAACCTCATATTGAAGCATGGTCAAAAGCAGCCATACCATGCACAACGCTCTGGTTTTGGAATTCAGAAATTGGCTGTGTATTCATACCTCCTCCTTACAAGATGCTTCAGATATCTTTTGTTCAAGTTTTCTGAGAATATCGCAAGGATCTACGCCGATTACGCTAGTAACTAACAGAAACTCAATTACATCTAACCGCCGTTCACCATTTTCATATTTGGCTACAAAAGATTGTGGCTTATTCAAGGATTTAGCAAGCGTCTGTTGAGTTAGTTTTGCTTCCTTACGAGCCGCAATCATACAGCGACGGAATATTTCATAGTCCTGACTGAAAACAAATTTCATTGTGCCTTGGCTTTAGCACTATGTATACATTGAATACAATAAACCTATTTCAGGATAATCCCAAAATAGGATATTTAGAGATTTTGCAGTATTTAGAGGCGATTCCACTGCTTGTGAATGACTATCAGGTTACGATCGCGCGAATGGCAACCTTAAATTTTCTTGGTAGCGGTATTTTCTTAAGTTGCTGTCACGGCTGCTGAAAGGGTTAAATAAATCTTTTCCCAAAAGGTAATATTTTGAGTCATAAAGGAGTTCAAGCATGACTTATTTTGATTACTTTTGAGGTTTTTTTTAAATGAATAAATTCATCATTGGAATTGGGATGTTTGTTGGCTCTACAATTGGTAGTTACATCCCTGCATTGTGGGGTGGAAGTGTGCTATCGTTCACCTCGATTCTTTTCAGCGTCATTGGTGGCCTTGTAGGGATTTGGCTTGGGTATCGCGTATCAAAATATTTAGGTTTTATCTGATCGGCGCGTTGCTGAAAGCCTTAAAGGAGTTTTTTACCAATAAGTAAAATTTTGAGTGTGTCTTCTATGCGATCGCACTTCTTCAATAAATGGGCAACCAGTTAGAGAATCTTAACTGAGCAGTTTGTTTTGCAAGCATGAACTATTCCATTTTTATCAACCGTTAACTGATAGCAAATCACATCACCAACTTGTAGACGATGATTTGTTTTTTTAAGTGCATTTTGTCAATTTACGATCGCCTTCTAAAAAGTATTGTGATTTTTCTCTGCTTGTATGAAACCACCCTGCTTGCCTTCTCCTCAACCCCACAATCTTCTACCTGCTTTCCCACTTAATTTTTGGTGAGTATCTTCTAACAAAGCTGGAATATCTAACTTTTCTGGACACCGAGGCAAACAGTCACCACATTCTGTACAACGGTTAGCTTTCATGCCAGGGAACCAGTGACCGGCATTTTCAAACATTCCGTAACGATATTGTCCATAGTCAGTCATATCGTATGCCACTGCAAGATTTCGTAACCGCAACACCTCTGGGATATTGATATTTTCTGGGCAGGGCAAACAAGCATAACATTGACTACACTTATCAGTTTCTAAAGCAAGTTTTTGGTGATTTTCTAACCGTTCAAAAGCAGAATTTTCGCCTGATGTTAACTCTCTATCATTGTCAGCGATTCGCAAAGGTTCCCTTAATTCATTTGGGTTTGCTGGGCCGATACTCAAAGTAGTAATACGGCTATCAGCAAGTAAAAAGCGATAGTTTAGTTCTAATGGTAAATACGGAGAGCATAGGTCTTTTAGAGTTTGGGGTGGTGTATAGAGCCGTCCTCCCTTATCAGCAGGGGAAATAATGAAAATGCCCATATCCTTTTCGGCAGCTAGTTGAATCGCTGGTGCGTGCCGTTGGAAAAAATAGTAATAATGCAGATTGACAAATTCAAAATAATCTGTGTCTATTGCTGCCTGAATTAGCTCTAATGACCCGTGGCTGGAAAAACCAACATGTCGCACTCGACCATCAGCAACAGCTTCTTCTAAGGCTTGCATACAGCCATTTTTGGCTTGCACCCACTCTAAATGTTGCCAGGTGTTCAAGCCATGAACGCCTAAGCAATCTAAATAATCTAGCTGTAATTTTTCTAGGGATTCGTTGATGCACCGACGCATGGTGTCAGCATCTGCTGTGGCTGAAATTTTGGTAGTGATATAAAGCTTCGTTCGGGGTACTGATAACCCAGCTTTTAACGCCCTACCAAGATACTCCTCACTTTTGCCGTAACCTCTGGCGGTTTCTAGATGATTAATTCCTAGCGCTAAGGCTTGTTCGATAGTCTGGTGAGCATTTTCAAAATCAGCCAGGTAGCGCATTGTTCCCAGAGAAAAAACCGAGAGGCGCAGATTCGTTTTCCCAAACCGTCGGTATTGCATCTTTAAAAAAAGTTACGAGTCATTCAATTTTAGATTTTAGATTTTAGATTTTTCCTTGAATCCCTTCTCCCAAGGGGAGACGCTGCGCGAACGGGTGACGCTCGTTCGCCCTTGGCGTGTCGTAGACAAGACTCGCTCTAAGCGAAGCCATGCCGTTGGCGCAGCCTCTCGTAGAGAAGGCTTTACGCTGCGCTAACAGCAGTCACTCATGGGGGAAACCATGCCAGATGCTTCAAGTCGGCACCGCCCAAGGCACTGGCTCCCCAAGATCGTGCTGCTTCACTAAAATCCAAAATTCAAAATTTAAAATTGCCTAGCTATCGCCATTACCAAAACGCTTGATCAAATCTTCAGGACGGAGATTGGAAATAAATTCACGGAAGGCTTGCTGTTCGGCTTCATCTGCATCACGATCGACAGGGATAGAAGCATCGGCAATCACTTCTTCCATTACCCAAATGGGGGTATTTGTACGGAGGGCAATGGCGATCGCATCGCTAGGACGCGCATCAATTTCTTTTTTGACCTCGCCTTGCTGGACGATTAAAGCTGCATAAAATGTATCCTTTTGCAGGGAATGAATGATCACCTTTTCTAGAGTCATATTCCAAGCCTCTAGAAGATTCACAATCAGGTCGTGGGTTAAGGGTCTGGGAGGCTTTTGATTCTCCAGTGCGCCCATAATTGCCCTAGCCTGTTCCTGACCAATGTAAATTGGCAAAGCCCGCCGATCTGAAGAATCTTTCAAAAGGACAATCGGGCTACGGGTTATGGCATCTAATGCTATGCCAGCGACTTTCATTTCAATCATTGCCTAAGCCTCTACAATGCTTCGAGAGCCTTGGATGCTGTGTAACAAATAGTACCCCTTTTTAGGCGGTTGAGCGACAGTAATAAACATAAGCATTCGTTCTCTATAATTGCTTCTATTAAACTCCGAACTTGTGGTGAAAACCAGAGTAAGTCAAATTGGTCTTCTTAGACAATAACCTTCTTACCCAAGTATGCCCTGTGAAGGATGCTAATGTGTTAATATTCATAGACGAAAAAAAGTCAGAAAATATACTTGAATGTTCAAGATTTCTGTGAGAATTACCAATTGATTTCAAGCAAAAATAGGCAATAACTAGAGTTAGTTTGACAAAAAAGCCGTGTTTACAGGATTAATCCAGGCATTAGGAACGATGGAACCCTTAGGGGGCGATTCTTGGCAAATTACTTGTGTAAGTCATTCGTGTGAAGTAATTATGCAAGATTTGGCTTATGGTGACAGTGTTGCAGTAGATGGTGTTTGCTTGACAGTTGAAAAAGTTTTAAAAGACGGTTTTATTGCCACGGCTTCACCGGAAACTCTACGCCGCACGACGTTGGGAGGTGAGCAAACGCAACAGAAATATGTCAATTTAGAAGCATCGCTAAGGGTGGGCAGTAAAGTTGGCGGTCATTTTGTGATGGGTCATGTAGACGGCATCGGTCGATTGCTAGTGGTAGAACAAACGGCTAGTTCTTGGGAAATGACCTTTATCGCATCCGAGGCGATCGCACGGTATATTGTCCCCAAAGGTAGCATAGCTGTCAATGGCATCAGTCTCACAGTAGCGGCTTATGAGCCAGAACTCTCTCAATTCAAAGTTGCGGTAATTCCCCTCACATACGCCGAGACAAATCTTCGCTATTTGGTTCCTGGGAGTTGGGTGAATCTAGAAGGGGATATTCTCGGCAAATACGTCGAAAAATTCCTTTACCCTGGCAACCCACACACCACCACTGATGAAACTAGCATGGATGGCATTACACCCGCATTCTTAGCAGAACACGGGTATTTATAATTGGGCATTGGGCATTGGGCATTGGGCATTGGGCATGGGAAAGAAGACTTGGGGGACAAGGAGAAAGACTTGTTGGAGTTCTAAACTTTTGTCCCCTTGTCCCCTCTGCTCCCCTGCTCCCCCTGCTCCCCCTGCTCCCTGCTCCCTGCTCCCTGCCCCTCTGCTTCTTCTAGCTTCCTGGTTCCTGGCTTACCTGAGCAGTTTGCAAGCCTCGTACTAACTGGCTGAGGGCGCTTTGTAATTCCACGCCTGGGTCAGTAGCAATCCATCCGTTCGGTGTCAGGTGGCGAACTTCAAAGTGCAGGTGAGGACCTGTAGAGTTACCGGTGCTGCCAACTAGCCCGATGACAGTTCCAGGTTGTACCCACTGACCGGGTTGAACAAGGATTTCTGACATGTGACCGTAGAGAGTTTGTTCAGCAGATTTGTGATTTAGAATCACGGTTAAACCATAACCACCCACCCAGTTAGCAGTTTCTACTTGACCAGCAGCAGCTGCCAAAACAGGTGTTCCCGTAGGCGCACCCAAGTCTGTACCGGCATGGAAGCGTTGATTACCTGTGATTGGATGAATTCGCCAACCAAATAAAGAAGTAATAGGAGCAGGTATAGACAAGGGATACATCATTCCTATACCGCTATAGGCAACTCTCCCTACGTAGGGAATTTGCGGCAATACTGATGCCAGTGAGAAGTCATAAGCTACGTTGCTGGGACGGGGTGCAATGTTGCCATCTGCCATTGGTGGAGGTAAAGTTCCGCCACTCGGTGCGATGGGAGTTGCACTCACTCTCGTAGGGGTAAACTCGCTAGGACTTGGTATAAACCGATTCGGGCTAAATCCGCCCTTGGTGACACCGCTAGAACCAGTTTGAGTTGGAGTACCACGCCATCTGCTAGTGTTGCCAATAGAAGAAGATGCAATCTGCCGCACGGGTGGAACTACTGATAATTGTGCATTTTGGCTTCTTCTAAGCCAAGTAGGTGCTGGTTTACTATTAGAATCAGCTACACTCCTTTGTGGTACTTTGGCGCAAACGCCGCCTAATACGCTTTGCCCTGATGGCAAAGTGGCTCGACAACCACTGGAGCGTTCTGTAAGAATTACAGAATTTGGTGCTTGATAAGTAGCTGTTGCACCACTGTCATAACTATTAGGATCAATATAGGCGTTATTATAATCCTTGGTTTTTTCCGGCGTTGCACTGACAGGGCTGTTGGAGTTATTTGATGGTTGAGCAACTTCTGGAAGTTTTTCAGGTAAAGACCGGAAAGGGGTATTGGGTTTTTCCTGTCTCACCGTTGCAGGAGTAACCTGAGAGGCTTCTACCTTGGGTTTTGACTGTCTGATAATCACAACAGGTTGGGCGGCTTCGATTTTGGGTGTAGATTGCCTAACTGGCTCTTTTGATTGAGCAACCTCTGGCTTGGCTAATCTCTTTCTGAGTCTGGCTCGCCGTTGGGAAAATTCCGGTTGTGCTTGAGCGGCTTCGGGCGCAACAGCCTGCTTTTTAACTGGATTTATAACTGTTGAAGGCTGGGAACTTTCAACTGTGGGAACGATGTTGTCTATTTGTGTTTCTGTTTGGGCAAACACAAAGCCGCCGCTAAGGAGGCTGACGCTACTCAGCCAACAGAGGCTCTGGGCTGGTAGTGTTGAAGCAAAACGTTTTTTTGTTAGATTTTGCTGCCATAAGTAATTTAAACGATGAGGGGCAGAATTATTGCGCTGCGTCATTTGTTCTCTCAGTTGTGTGTAATTAGCCTAAAGAGATGATGCTAGTGGTTTGTCTTGCCCAAAGAGCGGAATTTGAACAAACCTCAAATTTAAACGGAAGATTTATGGTACCCCAAACTGATTGTACCGGGTTCAATATAAATTTCCGGTGTAATTAGTTCCTTTGTATTGTATGTTTCTAAATCAACTCGTAAATTTCCTTGAGGAGTCACCCCAACTACTTTACCTGAAATATTGTTGACGTAGACGCGATCGCCCATATTTATAAGCAAATCTAAATAGCGAGACAAGAGTACCTTTACTCCTTCTTGGCAAAGGCACTCCATACCGGATTCTATTCCCAGCAAGACTTTAGAGGTGAGCATTTCCAGACAAGAAATTGGTCTGAAATCTTGAGAAGCTTGCCACGATTCCAGATTGATTCCAGTTTCTGGTACTGGGTTTGTCCAGTTAATACCAACACCAATTACTGCTTGAGTGATTTGTCCTTTGTTTACTTTGGTTTCTGTCAAAATGCCGCCTAGTTTGCGACCATTTAAAACTAAATCATTGGGCCATTTTATCCCAACATCTACACCGCACTGGCGCAATTGAGACGCAATTCCCCAAGCAGTAGCAAAAGTTAGTTGGTAGCTGTCAGTAGCCTCTATTTTGTGGTCGAAAGAAATCGCTACAGAAATATATAATCCGCCAACCGGAGAAATCCACTCACGGCCCCATTGTCCGCGCCCAGCAGATTGCACAGTTGCGATTACTACTGTTCCGGAAATAGCCCCTTGGTTGAGTAAGTTCCAGAGGGTTTGGTTAGTTGAAGAGACACTTTCAAAAAAGTGCAGAGAAAATGGTAAATATGTATACTTACGCGCTGCCTTCAAGGCTGCTTCCAAGTTTTGCAAATTAAATCCCACAGCAGTTAACCCAAATTCCGTTGTTCAAGTTAGCATTGATTGGCTGATGAGTGAGTTCTGTTTAGGTTTGGTTGAAGATGCACACTTGGCACTGGCACAATTGGGAAGGACTGCCCTATCTAACTTGTAGTATTCTGGAACGTTGGCATCACGGCTTCTTTACCCAGCAGTTTTGGCCGCGATCGCCACAAGTTATCACAGAAGTATTGCAACCAGAGGCATCAGTCTATCGCTTAAAGCAGGTTCATGGCAATACTGTTCTCACCCCTCAAGAAGTTGAAAGCATCTTTTGCACTGCTGAGGAAGATTTAGCATCGGCAGATGGTTTAGTTAGCGAACAGCCTCTCCAAGCCCTTTGGGTAGCTAGTGCAGATTGTACACCCGTGCTAATTGGGGATGTGCAAACTGGACAAGTAGCAGCATTACACGCAGGCTGGCGGGGAACTGCCAAGAAGATTGTCCCCTTAGCGATCGCTCGGTTACAATCTCAAGGCAGCAAATTAGATGATTTACGTATTGCGATGGGGCCAGCGATCGCTGGTGAGGTTTACCAAGTCTCTCTTGAAGTGGCTGCTGAAATTGGGGCTAGCATTGTACCATATAACGACGAAGAAAAAATTGTTCAATCATTACATGAATTACCAAATTCCCCCTTACTAGAAGATCCTAATCCTGGAAAGGTAAGGCTAGATGTGCGGCGGGTGAATACCTTACAACTGGAAAATATGGGGATTAGTGCAGAACAAATTGCGATCGCGCCTTATTGTACTTTCCAAACTCCAGAGCATTTCTTTTCTTACCGCCGGGAGAAAGAGAAAAAAGTTCAATGGTCAGGGATTGTTAGCGGTAAAATCAGTCACTAGTATTCAAATGTGTTTTGGCTCATAAAAGCACCATCCACCAAAGATTGAATTTTCTCTACTGAACGGAGTCGAAGTATCAAAACTAAAATCCAATATTCAAAATTGATTCAAACCCGATTCAAAGGTTTAAATTCTATCACCTCTTTTTGACGAAGAGAACTAATTGCTAAAACTAAAATACTCAGAGTTATTCCTAAAACCGCATAACTCGGTAAGGCAAAGATAGTTATTTTCATAATGTATGGCAATTCCCCTGCTTTCACATTCCATCGGTTTGCTAGAGAGTGGATCAGCCAACCATGAATAACTGCTGTTTGCACTGCAAGACAGCAAACCCCTACTAACCAAACAGACATTCTTTCCCTAGAGAATTTAGAATGCCTGATCTGATGCAGCAAATCATTTAGCAAAAAAACGACAGCAGGTATTAACATCACAGAACTAGTTTCTTGCGAATAGGTGATGCCAATACTCAAGCAAGAAACTATTGCCATTTCTGTTAAATATATTTTTTTTGACCAGTCGGTGAGAGATTGCTGTAGATACCAATACCAACCCGCCAAACCAAGAAGTATCAAAACAATTAAGTTTGATAAAAGCTTGGCAAAGAATGGGCTATTGGGAATTAACCTCGGCCCCACAACCATCAAATCTAGACGACTAATCGATATATAAGGGCTAACTGCGGGATCGTTTTGCCAGAGGGAAAATCCACGAAATGCATCCGAGACAAATTGTGTTAAAGAATTATCTGTCAAGGCTAGACCTAAAAATGCTAAACAAGTTACTGTGATAACAGATGCAAAAACTAGAGATAACCGTCTTTTAAGTAGAAAATACAGAATGAATAATGCAGCTAATGTTGGTTTAAAAAGGGCAATCCCCAAGCAAACTCCTGCTAGAATATCCTGATTCTTTCTAGCGAATATAAACATCCATAAGATAAGAACTACAATAAAAATTGCAACATTACCAACTTGAAGATCCCGAACTACGCCATAAATCAAGGCAACCGAAATTGTGCAAATAGTTCTGAAAGCTCGTGATTTAGACTCTAGTAATATATTTGCTCCCCACAAAGCTAAACCAATTGCTAATATATGCATTAAAATCGAGATTTTAAATGCAGTATTCATTGAAAAATAGCCGAGAAACCAGATGAGAGGAATAATATTGGGTGGATAGACAAACGGTGGAAGAGAGCCACACACCGTAGTTATGCTACAAAAAGTCTGATTAAAAATCTCGACATTAAAAGGACTCACATGCTGATGAGCCAATTTACTCGCCACATAATACCACTGAAAATCCCATAAAGGTGGATTTGGCTGGTTTAGAAAATAAAGTAGCCAACCTGTATAACAGAGGAATCTTGTAACGACTAATCCAACACCTGCTTGAAGGAGGAAGTTAACAATTGGTTGACGAAAAAATTGTATTAACCGTTGGATAACTGAAGATTTCAAGAATAAAGAATTTCTCCAAGCTACCTTTTCTTCATCTAATCGCCAATTGTTTTTGAGAACTACAGCAACTAAACCTAGTATAATTAGGTTCCAAAAGCCAAAGCTGATCATTACAATTATCTCAATAATTATTTTTGCATTTAGTAAATAATATCGCTAAAGTGAATCTAGATAATAAATATTTAGATGTTTTTATTCTTATCTAGCCAGCCTCAGAATTTATTCTGAGGCTAATAGCATTCATTCGTCTAAAGACGATTAATAAAGGCTTTTATTCCACTAAGTGTGGAGTTGGGCTATAAGACAATACGCTTGGGTTAAGAAGAATTTTAGGTTGGGTTGAACTTTAGTGGAACCCAACAAAGCTTTGATAATGTTGGGTTTCGTTCTTTAACCCAAGCGTATTGGGCTATAAAAGAGGAACTTTAGTTCTGGGCGGTTTATGTCTAGAACGAAATAGCCCTGCTATAAGTAGCCCTTGCAATGTGACTGGTAAAATCTCTTTTTTTCTCTCTCTGTGCCTCTGCGGTTTAAAAGTAATTTTTCTAACCACAGAGGCGCAGAGAACACAGAGTAAATAAATTAAAGAGGATTTTTTTCACCTACCTTGAAAGGGCTAGTTTTATAAGTTTTCCATTTTTTTTCACTCTATATTATTTAATTTTACTTATTACATAAAGCGTCGCTTAACAACTCGCGGTGCATTAATGCTCTATCTACTAAAGATTGTATTTGCTCTGGTGATAACGGATCACCATTGGCGTAATGCTCCATCCAAGTCAGACTAATCAAATTGGGGTCATCTGGTAAACTAGCTAAATCCCATCCAGGCATTTGCAAGTCTTCCATGAGGCGATTTACTTTAGGATCATAACTGAGAGCAAAGCAGCGACAACCTTCAGATGCAGCCATAATCAAGCTGTGGAGGCGCATCCCAATTGCCATTTCTACGCCGCGAAACACGCCTTTCAAAAGTTGCGGATCTTCCAGACATAAAATTTTGCTAACATCTTTAAGGTGTGGTTGAATAGCTTCGGCAATACTTAAATCTTCACTTTTTTGAAATGGTAATAATAAAATAAAACTTTGTGTAGCTTTTTGGAAGTCAACCAAAGCACGGGTTAAGTTTGCTAGGCGGGTTTCTGTAAGTTGGGGATGCGATCGCAACGTTACCGCAACTCTCGGCGCAGGTAAATCCCAAAGTCCCGGTACTGGTTTCGATTCTAACGCCCAAACCGGGTCAGGAGCTATAATACAAGGAATTTCCCAATCAGATAATAAAGCCGCACTGGCGCGATCGCGGACACTAATTTTGGTACAATTACCAAAGGTTTGCCGTGCCAACCAACGAGTTTGCGGACGCACTAACGGGCCAATCCCCTGCGCCCAAGCAACAGTTTTCAAGCCCATTTTCTGCGCCAATGCCATTATTCCGCCATAATAAAATGGGCTGATAGTGCTGGTAACATCTTGGATGAGACTCCCGCCGCCCCAAATCAAGGCATCACTTGAGCGTAAAGCTTGCAGTACAGGTAAAGGAGCCATGCGATCGCAAGTTTCTACATTGTAGCGATCGCGCGTTTCCTCTGGATTCCCCGAAAGTACCACTGGGGTTACATGAGATGGTAACATTTGCAAAAGCGTTGCCAATAAAGCTTCGTCACCACCATTACCTTTACCGTAATATCCAGATAATAACGCCCGCATCTTGACCATTTTAGATTTTAGATTTTGGATTTTAAATTAACAACTTTTTTTATACGGAATATCTGTAATTGATACAGATAGTAGACTCATTCACAAGCTCTATTTTCAAACAAGGAAGATACAAAAGACTCCTAACTCTTGTACAGACGCGATTAATCGCGTCTCTCCTAAAAGGCGATTAATCGCGTCTCTCCTAAAACGCAATTAACCGCGTCTCTCCCAACTCCCAACTCCTAACTTTCTTATGCACGCCCTATCGATTCCCACCTGGATTATTCATGTTTCTAGCGTTATAGAGTGGATTGTCGCCATTTGGTTAATTTGGACTTACGGCGAACTCACAGGTAATCGCAATTGGTGGGGATTATCCCTTGCCATGTTACCAGCTTTAGTTAGCGCCATGTGTGCTTGTACCTGGCATTATTTCGACAACGCCGAATCTCTAGAATGGTTGGTAACGCTTCAAGCTACCATGACCTTAGTTGGTAATTTTACCCTTTGGGCAGCAGCGTACTTGATTTGGCGTTCTACCAAGTCTGCTGACACTGTTGAACCAAAACCTATCAAATCAGAACAATGATTTCTAAAGAAACCCTGTTTGCACTTTCACTGTTTCCCTATTTGGGTTTCTTATGGTTTATCAGCCGCAGTCCGCAAATGCCGCGTTTAGCGCTGTATGGATTCTATGGCACTCTCGTCTTTGTTGCCATCACCATCCCAGCCGGAATTTATGCTGTATTGCATTATGGCAAGTCTTTGGCAGATGTAGATTGGTTGCACGGTGGTGCAGAACTATTTTTGACCCTTTCTAATATTTTGCTTGTGCTGGGTTTTGGGCAAGCTGTAAGGCAATTAAAAATGAAAAATGAGAAACAGAAACCCCAGCAATAACTAAGGTTTTGATTGCATTGAGTTATGAGGAAGAGTTAAATGGATGTAATTCCAGCAATTGATTTACTAGAAGGTCGCTGTGTGCGACTGTATCAAGGAGACTACGATCGCTCCCAAGTTTTTAGCGATAATCCTGCTGATGTTGCCAAACAGTGGGTAGATCAAGGTGCTACCAGATTGCATATAGTTGATTTAGATGGTGCCAAAGCGGGTAAAGTAGTAAATCTGGGGGCAATTGAAGCGATCGCTCATGCGGTGTCAGTGCCGATTGAAATTGGTGGAGGATTGCGCGATCGCACCAGCGTACAACAAGTATTCAATTTAGGCATACAGTGGGCAATTCTTGGAACCATCGCCGTAGAACAACCCCAGCTAGTGCAACAACTGTGTGAAGAATTTCCTGGACAGATTATTATTGGCATTGATGCCCGTAACGGACTCGTAGCAACTCGCGGTTGGTTAGAAACTTCAGAAGTTTTAGCAACCCAACTAGCTGTACAAATGCAAGAATTGGGTGCAGCTGCCATCATTTACACAGATATCCACCGAGATGGTACACTTATTGGCCCCAATTTAGAAGCTTTGCGAGAACTTGCAGCAGTAATTTCTATCCCGATAATTGCCTCTGGTGGGGTAAGTTCTGTCACCGATTTGTTAAGTTTGTTAGCGTTAGAACCTCAAGGCGTGACTGGTGTGATTGTCGGACGTGCCTTGTATACTGGGGATATTTTACTCAAAGAAGCATTACGAGCGATCGGGCCTGGGCGGATTCAGGATATCCCCCCCAATCTTGGTTTTTCTACCTTTGCTTGATATTTTCTGCCTTTGGTCAAACTGTAGTAGGGCTACTGTGTACACCATAGAATTGTAGGGTGGAGAAATATTTGCCCATCCTACAAGCTTTTTTGTACTAGTACAGCACGGCAGAAATAAACCATCTATTCAAAATTAATAAAACCCTTACGGTGTAACCTGTTTAGATTTTAATTGTTTAAATAAACTTAAATTTTTTATGTTATATTTCTGTAATCAACAATACCCATGATGTAGATAATACTGTAAAAGATTTTAAAATTTAGTGTTATGTCTAGTCAAGAATCAAATTCCAATAAAGTATTTAAGCAAACACAGGCTACCGGAACAAAGAAAAAGAAACCACAGCCTCCCACAGACATCAAAAAACCAGATAAAACTGAATAAAAACCATTTATAAGTGTACATCAGAGCAAGCTCTAGAAGAGCAAAGAGGGGTTCTGTACATACTCAATCGAGAACTACTATAGTTCCTTGTAGAGACTTAAGTTAAATTAAGTCTCTACAATTCTCATCAAAAATAAATTAGCTCATTTGTTTTTCGCTTGAGTTTTTGCCTGTTCTAAAGCTATTTCTTTAATAGCCTGATATGAATTAACATTTGAAGTACCTTCAATAGCTTTAACTGCCAAATCTTGAACTTGTTTTAGGGCAGATTCAAGTTGTTTAGAAAGATTTTGAATCCGCGTCTCCTGATTAGTAATAGTTTGCTCTAGAGATTGCAGTCTTTGTTCATAGAAACGCTTCTGCCCTTCCACTTCTTTAGAATATAAATCTGATTTTACTTTAGCTTGGTAGTGGGCGATGCCTTTGCCTTCTTCTGTAGCTTTTTTAATAGCTGCTTCCTTATCTTTTGGAAAAGCCTCTACCTTTGCTTTTAATTCTTCAAATTGTTTCTCTCTCTCAGAAATTGCTTTCTCTCGTTCAGCCCACTGTTTTTCTGTTTCTTGTAGTAATTCTTCCAGTTGCTTATATAGTGCTTTCTGCTCTTGTTCGTATTCGTCACTTTGCAATTGGCGCTGGAGTTCTAAATTATACTTATACTCTGACGCATCACGTTGCCGAGTTTTATTCAAGTTTTCATTCCGTTCTTTTATCGCCCGTTGCTGTTCCTCTTGTTCTTTTCCCCAAGTATTCCTTTGTTCTAATATTTCTTGAAATAATATTTCAGAACGCTGGCTATATTCTTCCTGATAAGCTTTAATATTATCTTCATAGGCTTGGATCAGAGTATCCAAGATATCATCAGAAATTTCTAAATTGTGCAGTTGTGTTAATTGTCGAATTTCTTCTTCTAAAGTTCGCCTAATTTCTTCTAACTTAGAAGCCTTTGTGGTTAGCTGTTCTGATAATTCATTAGCAGCACTGCCAAAACCTAACTGAATCTTCGCCAAGCTTTCAATTGTATTATTCATCTTCTGTTGGACACTAGAAAGCTGAGTCATAGCTGTTTTTTGTTCTAATTTAGGCTGTTCTTTAGTTCCAGATTGGTTTTCCTTCACAACTTGTTCTAGTTGCGATTTCAGCGCTGCTTTTTCTTGAGCTAATTCCTCATACGCCTGAAGAATTTCTACTTTAGTATTTTTATCAGTCGGCTTTTTCACCACTACAACAAACCTCCTCTTCAGGAATTAATAATTATTAAGATGCAACAAACTCATAACTATTTAAGATTAGAACTACCAAAAGCCCTCATAGCTAAGTCTTGTGCTTGTTTTAATGCAGTTTGCAATTGAGCAGAAATACTTTCTATTTGTTCAGACTGTTTTTTAATTGTTTCTTCCAGAGATTGGATTTTTAGTTCATAACTCTGTTTGTTAGATTCCCATTCTTTTTCAAATAAATCAGCCTCAATTTTCGCTTTTTGGCTTGTTTCTTTAATTGCTTCTTCCCGAGCTTTTTTAACGGTTTCTTCCAGTTCGTTAGGAAATTTAGTTACCTTTTGTTCATAGTCAGCAAAAAGTGGTTGACGTTCAGCTAATATCTTTTCTCGTTCTGCCCAATCTTTCTCTTTCTTTTGAGAATTTTCTTTTATTTCCCTTTGTTGTTGACGCTTTATCGCTTCGTAGCTATCTGTATTGAGTTTACGAGTAGTTTCTAATTTATACTGAGATTCTTCTTGTTCTTGCTGGCGATCTTTGGCTAATAAATCGTTATATGCTTGGAGCTTATCTTCATACTCTGCTTGCTCTTTTTGCCATTCTTTACGCCTGATTGTAATTTCTTTCTCTAGTGTTTCCCTTTTGCTGATAGTATCTTGTTCTAAGATTTTTAATTTTTCTTGATGTTCTTGACTTAAAATGTCTAGAGTATCTGCTACAACTCTGATTTGTTGAAGCTCTTGTAGGCGTTGAGTTTCAATTTCTATAGCTCGGTTCAATTCATCTAACTTGGAATTTTCCTGAGCTAGTTTTTCAGATAATCCATTGAGAATACTGCCAAACTCCAACTGTAAATCAGCTAAACCTTTGACAATACTATCAACTGTATATGCAGAAGCTGTTTGCAGAATTTCTTGACTTTTTGCCTTTTCTGCTTCCTCTTGTTTAGTTGCTATTTTAGATTCCAGCTTTTTTCTTTGGATAATAATTTGTTGAAATGCTTGCATTAGTTGTTGTTTGCTGTCTTTGACTCCAGCTGTAGTCATTTTCCAACTCCCTTCAATAGGCAATAATTTATTGGGTAGCAAGCCATACCAATGACTACCCTATGCAGACATCAGAATAGCTTTAAAATCAGCATTTTTAACGCAGTGTAAACACGGAAAGTTCAACAGAGGACACTTAGGTAGTACGAATTTTCCACATATATGTCCTGAACCTATCCCACTAATAATATTTGTGCTACAAAGCTTAAGTTAATTGAGAACTGAAAACGAAAAATCAAGGTTTTCAAGCACATTTTACGAAAAGAAGTAGGGATTTTTAGAATAGTGGGATAGGTTCCTGATGTTTTTCAGTTATGTAGCATTTCTCAGTTGAATCTAATAGTGACCTACCTCTCCTTAACCTCTCCTACGAGGAAAGGCAAGCGGAAAAACTTTTGTTGCTGGAAGGCGAGTAAAATTCAAACCTAGAGAGGTCGGAGTGTATTACATACAAAGGAAAAGTGCTATGGTTTTCTGTTCGAGATGGCTAGTTCATTTGTACTATAGTAAATATACCCAACTTAATTAGCTCTTGTCAAGACAATCCTTTATCTAATTGCGTTACACAACAAAAGATGAAAATTTCTTTTGCGATCGCCTACTCCCTATTGATTTTTGATTTAGCAGGGTACTGTGGCATATGTTACTTTTTGTAAAGAAAATCTAAAAGAATCAATCCCGGTAGAAGCGTGGTTGCAGTAAGGCTAGATAATAGAATTAATCATCCTAATTGATACAAGCACAGTCCCAGACTTTTGTGATATCAATGTATACCAGTGAATCGACCAAATACTCTGCTAGAACGGATATTGGACAAACCAGCCGAATTTTAGTAGTAGAAGACGAAGAATTAATCCAGGAAATGCTAGCTGTAGCCCTTGAAGAGGAAGGTTATGGGGTAACAACAGCACCCGATGGACGGTCTGCTATCGAGTATCTCAAAAGTTTTGAAACCAATTCGGGGGAACTTCCCTTCGATTTGGTCATTCTTGATTTGATGCTGCCGCAAATCAATGGGCTAGATATTTGCCGTTTGCTGCGTCATCAAGGCAACCCAGTACCAATTTTAATGCTGAGTGCTAAGGGTAGTGAAACTGACCGCGTACTGGGGTTAGAGGTAGGAGCAGATGACTACCTGACCAAACCCTTTAGTATGCGCGAGTTAGTGGCTCGTTGTCGCGCTCTACTCCGCCGCCAACGCCTAAGTAATTTACCACAAGTACCAGTATTAAAATTCAAGGATATCACCTTGAATCCCCAAGAATGCCGCGTGCTGGTTCGTGGTCTAGAGGTGAATCTTTCCCCCAAAGAGTTCCGCTTGCTGGAACTATTTATGAGTTATGCCCGCAGGGTATGGTCACGCGAACAATTGCTAGATCAGGTTTGGGGGCCGGATTTCGTTGGCGATAGTAAAACTGTAGACGTTCACATTCGGTGGTTGCGCGAAAAATTAGAGGAAGACCCCAGTCATCCTGAATATATTGTGACTGTACGAGGTTTTGGCTATAGGTTTGGATAATTAGTTGGGATAGTTGTTAGTTTTTAGTAGTCACGAAGAAACTAACAACTCAAATGCTTTTATTGGGATTTTTTCTGGGTTTAGCGGTAGGCATTGGGTTTTGGGTTTGGCAACAGGTTCAACTTAACCGTTACCTGGGGCGCTTACTCGGGCCGTTAACCTCGCATTCTGACAAGATGGGACTGCTGTTGATTCCTCGGTTGCGGCAGAAAATAGCGATGGTGAAGCAGCATCGGCAAGATTTGCAGCAGTCGTTGCAAACTTACCAAGACCTACTAGATTTTGCACCAGTAGGATATTTGCAGGTGGATGAGGAAAATCAACTGCTGTGGTGCAATCAACAGGCGCAGGAAATTTTGTATCTGCACTGGCAACCAGAACAAGTACGCTTGTTACTGGAGTTGGTAAGGTCTTATGAACTTGACCATTTAATTGAGCAAACTCGTGATTTGCAAAAACCACAGACAGGAGAATGGATATTTCATCCATCTTGTGATGATGCCGCAGAGATGGCAACAATAAAATCTTTGGCTTTGCGAGCATCTAGCTTGCCTTTACCCAATGGACAAGTGGGAGTCTTTTTAGAAAATCGTCAACCCCTATTAGATATAAATCAAGTACGCGATCGCTATTTCTCTGATTTAGCACATGAACTTAGAACGCCACTAACCTCGATTCGCTTGGTTGCGGAAACTTTACAAACCCGCTTAGAACCACCTTTAAATCGTTGGGTTAATCGCCTAATGCAAGAAGTTGACCGACTAATTAACTTGGTGCAAAGTTGGCTAGACCTCACCCAAATGGAAGCAAACCCAAACATGCAATTGCAAGCCAAAGCTGTAGAATTGCGATCGCTAATTACATCGGTTTGGGAAACACTAGAACCCTTAGCAGTGCGCCAACATCTGTCTCTTGCTTATTCTGGGCCAGAAAATCTTTGGATTAAGGCAGATCAAGCCCGTATTTTCCAAGTTTTCCTCAACTTGCTAGACAATAGTATTAAATACAGTCCTCCTAGTACAAGTATTCACATTGAAGCGAAAATATTATCAGCAAAGGATAATGATGCTGCTTCCCCAATTCTCGAAATAAATCTTATTGATTCTGGAGTTGGATTTTCTGAGGCAGATTTACCCCACGTTTTTGAGCGATTTTATCGAGGAGATAAAGCGCGAACTCATTCCCTACAAAATGGTAACTCTATAGGGGCGATCGTTGGCAATGGATTGGGATTAGCGATCGTTGAGCAAATTATTCACGCCCACGGTGGTTCAATCAAAGCTATGAATCATCCAGAAACTGGTGGTGCGTGGATGCAACTCCAATTTTGTGAAGTTATGGCAAACTCTTGAAGCCAAGACTATAGTTAGTAATATCTTCACCTTTGAGACAACAAGTGTGAAAGCTGTCCATTACAATCCCAATCCTCAAAGACCTGAACTCGCACGCGCCATTAGACGCTTAGAACGGGATGTCTTACGCATGGGTGCTTTGGTAGAACAATCATTTCGCCTCAGCCACCAAGCGTTATTTGCTCGTAACTTAACAGCAGCTGAGGAACTTCCGCTATTAGATAAAAAGATTGATCGCTTTTATCGTCAAATCGAATCAGACTGTACGGCGATTATGACGCTGCAAGCGCCTACAGCTCAAGATTTGCGCTGCTTGAGTGCCTTTATGCAGCTGGTGCGCGACTTAGAGCGCATTGGCGATTATGCTGAGGATTTAGCTGAGATTGCAATTAAAATTTTTCCTTACGCGCCTCATCCGTCAATGCCCGATATTGAAACTATGTCCCTTCACGCGCAATCAATGCTAGCAACTAGCTTGAAGGCTTTAGGAGATTTTGATGAAGCTGGTGGACGCCGTTTAAAGCGCTTAGATGATACTGTAGACGATGCGTATGATCGCGTTTATCAGACTTTAGCCCAACAACGCAATGTACCTGGTGTAGTCGAGCCAATTGTACTGTTAGCACTGGCAATTCGTTGTCTGGAACGCATGGCAGATCATGCCACTAATATCGGTCAAAGGGTAGCATATATTGTCACCGGTCAACGCTCTTAATTGACGCTTTATCAGTCCATAGGCTTTAGCCACTACCTCTACAAATAAAGGCTGACGACTCAAGCGAATTAGTAAGCTAAAAAAACATCTAATTTGCATAATCGAATTAAATATAACTTTTGTGGGTGGGCTGAAAAGCCCATTTCTATATTTGTGCCTATGTATCTCCTGAATCTTAAGAAAATATTAAATACTTAAAAGCTAAGTTAACCAAATATTTTACTAAAAGCTTACCTATTCTTAAACTTGCACAATTAAAGTAACGGATAAACAACTGAAAAAATTCCGTTCTATCTTACTGATAAATACCTCAATCTATAAATTGTTTATAGAAAAAATTTAGAGTTAGCTTCTAACTCTAATTGAGAAGAATAAGCTGCCAATTATACAGGTAAAGTTTGATATAAATTATTAGAGTTTCTTAATGATTGTAAATAGCGAGATTCCCTGATAATTATGTAGTTACGGTTAATGATATATTCCACAACTCCTACTTTAAACTCTTCTGTCTTATCAAATAGCTCTCCTTTGGGCGGACAATTACCCCAGCAGATATTTACCCGTAGGCAAGTAATTCCACTTCAAAATGATGTACTTTGGCGCATTGAGCACGGTGCAGTTCGTAGCTTAACGTGGAGTGAAGATGGAACATTTATCACTCTCGGTTATTGGGGACTAGGGGATCTGATTGGCTATCCTTTATCTAGGGTCAAGCCCTACCAGATTGAATGTCTCACAGGCGTAGAAATAAGCATTGTGCCACCTGATTTGTGGCATCAAGATATTAATGCTTTATTGTCTCATATTCAACAGGTAGAAAATCTACTAAGCATTGTGCATCGAAAACCAATTTTGCTACGCCTATGGCAGTTTTTAGTATGGTTAAGTGAAAAATTTGGACGTGATGTAGATAAGGGTAAGCTAATTGATCTAAATGTTACCCATCAAGATATTGCTGAAGTGTTAAATACCACGCGCGTAACAATTACCCGGCTCCTACAACAGTTGGAGGAAGAAGGAACAGTTTTACGTCACAAACGCCGCATTATTTTGCGATTACCAAATAAATTAATTCAAAATTATAGTTCAGCATTATATTAAAGTACTTGTATTTATTTCAGTCTAAAGGTATAATCATTACTGTGATTGTGTGTGAAAATCCTGAAAATTAAGTGTTTTAAGCATTTTATCAGGACTAGATTATGTAGGTGTGAGTGAGAGTAATAACATGAAAAAAGCATTCTGGAATCTTTGTAAGGTTAGTCCAGTTGTCTTAGCTGCTGCATTTTTCGCCGCTAACAGCGCTGTAGCTGCTGAAGTCAACGAACAGGTAACAAATGTTGCCCAGTTATCTGAAGCTCAAGATTCTAACGATATTGGTCAGGTAACATCAGTTTCGCAATTTTCGGATGTGCAGCCCACAGACTGGGCATTCCAAGCTTTACAATCTCTAGTTGAACGCTACGGCTGTATTGCAGGTTATCCCAACAGTACGTATCGTGGGAACCGTGCTTTGACCCGTTATGAATTTGCCGCAGGTTTGAATTCCTGTTTAGACCGGGTTAACGAACTTATTGCTACAGCTACTGCTGATTTGGTTACTAAACAAGACCTGGCTACTTTACAGCGCTTACAAGAAGAATTTTCTGCTGAACTAGCAACCCTGCGCGGTCGTGTAGATGGACTAGAAGCCCGCACTGCTGAGTTAGAAGCTAATCAGTTTTCCACTACTACCAAGTTGGTTGGAGAAGCTATTTTTAACGTGTCTGATGTTTTTGGTGGCGATAGAGCAGTTGCTGCTGGTAATTCAAATCAAAACTTGAATTCTAACACCACTTTTTCTGACCGGGTACGCTTGAACTTGTACAGCAGTTTCACTGGTAAAGACCAGTTGCAAATCCGTCTAAATGCTAACAATACCATCTCTAATGCTGGCGTGAGCGGTACTAACATGACCCGCTTGGGCTTTGACGGTGATAACGGCAACTCTGTTGTCATCGATAAAATTAACTATGCTTTCAACTTTTCTAATGCGTTGCGTGTCAAAGTTGACGCTAGTGGTGGTGAATTATACGAAAACGTAAACACTTTCAACCCTGACTTTGCTAGCTCTGGTAAAGGTGCTATTTCTAGGTTTGGACGTTTCAGCCCTATTTATCGCCAAGGTCAGGGTGGTGCTGGTGTGACAGTTACTCTCAATCCTGGTGGCCCTATCAGCTTGAGTGGTGCATATTTAGCTAGGACTGCTAATAACCCTACCCTGAATAATGGGTTATTGGAAGGCGATAACGCTATCTTTGGTCAGTTATCTTTCCAACCCACGAAAGCTTTTAATATTGGTCTAACCTACGCCCGCACTTATCAAACTAGTAATGTTAACAATACTGTTAACAACAACCTTTTCCAAGGTACAGGTAGTGTTTTTGCCAACAATCCCTTTGGAAATAACACTGCTACGGAATCCAATAACTACGGTGTAGAAGCTACCTTCCAATTTAGCCCTAAGTTAGCTATTAGTGGTTGGGGAGGTTACACAACTGCTGATGCTAGGAGTGGTGCTAATGCCGGTGCAGACGCAGATATTTGGTACTGGGCTGGAGCGCTTGCTTTGAGAGATTTTGGTGGAGAAGGCAACGTCTTGGGTGTTATCTTTGGTCAACCACCTAGAGTTACTGGTGGTAGCATCAAAAATGTCGCTACCAATGTTAATTTAGACGACAGTACCTCTTATCACTTAGAGGGTCTTTACAAGTTCAAGGTTTCCGATAATATTCAGGTAACTCCTGGCTTATTGGTAATCTTCAATCCAGAACACAACGATGCTAACGACACTGAATATGTAGGTACTTTACGTACTACCTTCACCTTCTAAAATTTGCGATCGCAAATAAAACTTAGAATTAGATAAACAAAAGCCCGCCTTAAGGTGGGCTTTTGTTCAGGAAGAAAATTAGCTATGTGGGATTATAATCTGGTTGATTGGATATATCTTTTGGGGGGCGATCGCTACTCCAAGCCCACCACACAGAGCCACAGTGACAGTAGTAAAACTCTTGCCATTTGCGACGACGGTCTTCTGTAAATACAGGCGATCGCCGATTTAGCCAAACTTTTTCAGCTTCTCGGCTACTTGAGTGGCAATTAGGACAGCAAAAATCGTATGCATGTATTGCCTTATTTGTCCATTCAGGTGGAAGGGTAGCAAAAGCGTCCATGTTGTTACAAGTGTAGTAGCAATAGTTATCGAACAGAATTCAGGAGTCAGGAGTCAGAAGTCAGAATTCAGTCTGCTGTATCAATATTTTTATGGCTTCATTTGAATCTATTCACTTTCTCGCCATTTATAGAGGTTTTTACTAATAGAATAACCATTTAGAAAGACTGTTAGAGCATCTCACAAATCAAAGGTTAACACGAATGACAACTAAAATAGTTACGATGCACATTATGGCTAATAATTAAATTTATGGAGCCAAATGTTGAAATTCGCCGTTTGTTAGATGTGATGCCTGCCTCTGGTCGGATGACGACAAAAATCGTTAGTAAGCCAGAACAGGCAAAAGTGATTGACGCCTCCTTTCCCCAACCCTGGAATCAGGCGCGACCGATATATATTAATTTCGATTTGTGGCGTCGTCTGACTAAGCCGCAACGAGACTTGCTACTGTTGCAGATGGTTAGCTGGTTGACCGGGGTAAAGTGGTTTAAACCCGACATTTATCAAGGCGTAGTACTGGCGGGACTATTAGGGGGATTATTAGAAGCAGCACAATCAGATGTGGTGGGTGTAACCGTAGCTGGAGGATTAAGTGCGATCGCCACTTTTCGGATCTGGCGCACTAATAAGTCTCAAGAATCAGAGTTAAATGCCGATGCAGCAGCAATTCGCATAGCACAACGGCGTGGTTATTCAGAAGCTGAAGCAGCACAGCACCTGTTATCTGCAATTGAAGCGGTAGCCAAAATTGAAGGGCGTTCTGGTTTAGGTTTTACCGAGTTGATTCGTTGCCAAAACTTAAGAGCGATCGCAGGTTTATCACCAGTAGGTATACCAGAAAGTTATAAGTAGAAATAGTTAAAAAATCAAGAGAATATTTTGATAAATAAGTTGTCTCTCAGATTGTGATAGCATTTTTAGAAAGATTTTTAACTAACAATGCTAAACAATAAACTCATCAAATATACTTCGAGATTACCTTTTCATTCTCCTTGGTTTATTATCATTCTTTTTTCTGTTCTTGGTTTAATAGGTATCCTTAACCATTCGATGTGGCGAGATGAACTAAATCCCTGGCTCATCATCAGAGATAGTCAATCTTTAGGCGATTTAATTGCAAATATTCGTTATGAAGGTCATCCTCTTCTATGGTATTTTTCTCTGGAAATTTTGAGAAAGATAGTCGATAACCCTATTATTATGCAAATTTTTCATTTGGCAATTACTGTTGCTTCAGTTACTCTTTTTTGTCTATATAGTCCTTTTAACTATCAACAAAAATTTCTTTTTTCCTTTGGTTTCTTTCCTTTTTATGAATATCTTTTAATTTCTCGAAACTATGCCTTTAGTATGTTATTTGTTTTTGCATTCTGTACAATTTTTGCATCCAGAAAGATAACTTATATTTATTTGGCAATTTTATTGGGTTTACTAGCAAATAGTAGTGCTTATGGTTTACTGGTATCATTTCCTTTATCATTGACTTTGCTAGCTGAATTTTGCTTTGATAATGAACATCGCCAGCAGTATTTTAGTCAAAGCCAAAAATACGATTTATTTTTAAGTATTATAATTATTATAGTTTCTTTTATTGTATGTATTTATATTATTACTCCTCCAACAGACAGTTATCTTCATGGTGGTTTAAATAATGGTTGGTTAACAAAATTAGATATCCGTCATTTATTGAGAAGCATAAATAGAATATTTGGTGCTTATTTATTAATTATTCCTCAACATAAGAAATGGCTGGATTTAATTATTTGTGCTGCAATTGCTCTATTAATTGTAATTTTAACCTCAATTAAATTATCTAAAAAGCCAGTAGCATTGTTTTTTTACATTATAGGTAATTCTGTAATATTTGCCTTTACATACTTCAGATTTATAGGTATGCCTCGGCATTTTGGACATTTCTATTTAGTTTTGATAGCCGCTTTATGGCTGGAAAGCTATTATCAAGAGTCTCTAATTATACTCACTAAATTTTCTGTTCGTCCAAATTCAATTATATTTATTCATAAATGGCATCATATCGCTTTGATGCTAATTCTTTATGTCCAGTTTTTTGGAGGCATTTATAGTTTTTCAAGAGATTTAGTTATACCATTTTCTGCTGGTCGAGAAACAGCTCAATATGTTCAAAAAGCTGGGTTAGCTAATGAGTTTATTGTTGCCAGTCGAGATGCAAATATGGCTCCTTTATCGGGTTATCTCAATCGAAAGCTTTATTATCCTGAGATTAAAAAAATGGGAAGCTTTACCCTATTTAAAAGTGGTCGTCAAGATGTCGAACAAACTGAGATATTAAGCCAAATTAATTCTCTACTCAAAAATCAAGATGAGCTAAAGAAAATTTTACTCATTTTAAATCGTAAATTGAATATCAACCGCAATGATTTGAAAATTGTTCCAATCAAAGATTTTCAGAGAGGCTGGGTGGATACTGAACGATATTATCTTTATTGGGTAGATGAGGCATAAGGATAATCCGCCGAATTTTGCTAGGCAGATTTGAGTCACTGCTTGAGGTAAAGAGAAGTACAAAATTTCATTTAGAAATATGGGATAGACTTTTTTGTACTGAAGCAGTCAGCATTGACATCGGAATATATTGCTATGAATCTTTGGTTTATCCCGTCGCAATTGATAGCAAAAAAATTTCATTAAAGCTACAGTAAAAAACTAATCCTAATCTCTTAGGCGTTTTAAAATGCTGTTCTGTCTTATAAACTAAAGGCTTAACTGTTATACAAGCAACATCTATTGCCCAAACACCCTATAAATAACGCTTTTACGTCCTTTGAGTTAGCTTGCTACCACTTATAACTAGCTGCAATGCTTGAGGCTACTCTACACTGGAATAAGAGAATGTGTGTTTAACTAACTTAGATGTTCCACGCTAAGGAGTTTAGTCATACCTTTTCGATGTTGCTGATGTAGTGCTTACCTCGTGTGGTAAAACTTAACTTAAATTCTGTCAGTTACTAACGGAGTTGATAGGAATGGGTACTTTAATTGTTATTGGCTTGATAGTGGTATACGGAGGCGGCGTTTGGAAGTTTTGGAATGGGTTTAGACGGACTAATTTTAATCCAACTTTGACCAATCGCATTGGTTTATCTTTGCTATGGCCAGCTTTGTTTATTACAAATCAATCCTATCGTCAAAACTTTAGAAAGGCGTTGAAGGGCTAGAGTTTACTATTAAGTTTAAAGTCATCTGAACCTGACGGTGGCATATATCCCAATATAAATCTAACCCACCAACCCCCTTTCCCTACTAGGGAAAGGGGGTTGTCTTTGCTCATTCTAGAAGGAGAGAAATGAGTTCGTAATGTTGACAAAGCAACGCGTTAGCAATTGGGAAGCTAGTGTAGCTGATGAATTTACAAAATTATTTATTTGGTTAGCAGATGGATTGCTGCACCTACGGCTGCACCATCAACAGCATTCCCAAGGGTATCTCTGCTATTGCCAGTAATTGCACCAGTTACTGCGCTAGCGCCTGCACCAACTCCGACATCTTGAACAACGCTCCGGTCACGACGATTGCGAGGGTTTCTCAAACCATTTGCACCATTAACAGCGGCACCAGTGACACCACCTCTTACAGCATTATTTAATACATTACCCTTTCCTCTAACTGCTCCGGTGACAACATTGGTAACAGCCCCAATACCTGCATCTCTTAATACTTGGTCATCGGCAGCAGCCGGTTTAGCAGGAACTAATGTGACACCAGCTAAACTTGCAGCCATGAGGCTGGGTAGAAGTGTGCGTTTTAAGATATTATTCATTGTGTTACCTTCTCAAAACATCAAACAATTGGATAAAAGCAAAGTTACTGGAGTCAGAGAAAATCATACTTTTTCAATTGGACAACAGCAACTATCTATTGTTTGAGGACATATACATAATCGCATTTATAAAGTTATAACTGCATCACCTGAAAGCATGAATATAAATTAAGTCTTCAGAAGGCCTTGCTGATTCATTAGGCAATACTAGAGATTACCCATTGACAAAATGAACTAAAGATGAACTATAGATTTTTATGTATGAAAGTTTCATTTTTTCAGTACTAGCAAGCGATTTCTGATGATCAATCATGTAGTGTTTACTCTATCTATCTAAAGATAGGTGACAAAATAAGTAAACTAACTAATGTAGTTAATATTCAATTCTCTTAGTTTAGCAGTCAAGCATTGCGATCGTGCTTCACAAGTGTGAAAAAATTATGCTTGGGGTTGAGCCTTTAGACTCAATGTCACAAGGACAGATGTAAATTTAAGTAGATACGAAGCTGTTATTTCTAAGAATCTGTCAATAGCCAATTCTCCAAGCTTAATCCTTCAACTCGCAACAAGTCAGAGTCATTGGAAACCAGAATTAAACCGCGTGCGATCGCTGTAGCAGCTATTAATATATCTTGTTCTTGTATCTTCAAACCCCTACATTGTAAATCCACATGGATTTCACATGCCCTCTCAATAATTTCTATATCATCCAAGAATAAAACTTCATATTTTCTATAAAACTGATTAAATTCTGCTATCTGCCTCGCAGCATTTACATACAAAAGTCCTCTTTTAACTTCATAATAAGTTATACAACTGATAAAAACTTCTTGTCCCGAACGATTAGCATCCCGTAGTTTCCTACTAACAGTTGCATTTCTCCTCAAAATGTAACTAACAATATTTGTATCTAATAAATAAGCCACTTTGTCTATTTTCGTTTTACTGCATCATCGTACATTTTGATTTGCTCTGGGGTCAAATCATTTAACGTACCAGAAACTGCTTCTAAGACAAGAATCTTATCAATTCTGCGTGTCAGTTCATGCTCGGTTATAGCTCTCATTTCCTCTGGTGATAACTGTCCAAAGAGTTTTACTAACATTTCTATCATTTCTTGTTGATTTAACTTAACTTGATATAAGCTATTACCTTTAATTAGCTTTCCAACGATTGGTGATATGCGATTACTGACTTCTTGATTATAATTAGCAACTTCTGGCATAATTCTTTCCATTTATCAAATAATTATCTTAATTATAAACAATCTCACTCAGCGTTCCTTTGCGTTAAAAAAAGGCGGGCCTTTCAGCCCACCCCACAAAATTTTGAGAATATTCTGTTGCTATTAACCCAACAATTGTTTAGCTTTAGCTAATACATTATCAACGCTAAAACCAAACTTCTCTAAACAAACACCACCTGGAGCTGAAGCACCAAAGCGATCAATACTAACAGTATCGCCTTCAGTACCCACATATTTGTGCCAACCGAAACTAGCGCCAGCTTCTACAGATAAACGCTTTGTGACAGCTTTCGGCAAAATCGACTCTTTATAAGCCGCATCCTGCGCTTCAAACAGTTCCCATGAAGGTAGCGAAACAACACGAACTTTCTTACCTTCAGCCTTGAGTTTTTCGGCTGCGCCGACGGCGAGGCTCAATTCTGAACCAGTACCAATCAGGATGATATCGGGTGTACCTTCGCTATCTACTACAGTGTATCCACCCTTCGCTACACCCTCAACCGATGTACCTGCTAAGTTGGGTACGTTTTGACGGGTGAACGCCAACAGAGATGGAGCGTTTTGCTTCGCTTGCTCGATCGCTATTTTATAAGCGCCAGAGGTTTCATTACCGTCTGCGGGACGAAACACTAATAAATTAGGAATGGCTCGTAAGGAAGCTAGAGTTTCAATGGGTTGGTGTGTAGGGCCATCTTCACCTTGTCCTATGGAATCGTGAGTCATCACCCAAATCACCCCAGCTTGGGAAAGGGCAGATAAGCGGATGGCAGCACGCATATAATCTGTGAAGATCAAGAAGGTAGCACCGTAGGGGATTAATCCTGAAGTGTGCAGCGCTATACCATTACAGATTGCGCCCATAGCATGTTCACGCACACCAAAGTGGATATTGGGGTTTTCGTAGTGTCCTTTTTGGAAGTCGCCTTTACCCTTGATTTCAGTCAGGTTGGAGTGGGTTAAGTCAGCCGAACCACCAATCAATTCAGGTAAAACTGCCGCCAGTTTATTGAGGCAGGTTTCTGAGTGTTTGCGGGTGGGCAGTCCTTTGTCTTCTGGGGTGTAGGTGGGTAGTACCTTATCCCAACCATCGGGTAGCTTGCCGTTTAGGTAACGTTCAAATTCAGCCGCTTCTTGGCCATACTTGGCTTTGTAGTCGGCAAAGGTCTTGTTCCATTCGTCTTCGTAGCCTGCACCGCGCTCAACTGCTTTGCGTGTATGGTTGAGGGCTTCTTCAGGTATTACGAAAGGTTCGTATTCCCAACCCAAATTTTTCCGAGTCAATGCTATTTCATCTCCACCAAGGGCAGCACCGTGAACGCCAGCAGTGTTTGCTTTATTGGGAGAACCGTAACCAATAATGGTTGTTACCTTGATGAAAGAAGGCTTATCGGTGACAGCTTTAGCCGCTTCAATTGCTTTAGCGATCGCTTCTAAATCCGTGTTACCATCTTCGACGTGTTGAACGTGCCAACCGTAAGCTTCAAACCGCTTAGAAACATCTTCAGTGAATGCCACATCTGTGGAACCGTCGATGGAAATGTGGTTGTCGTCATAAAGAGCGATGAGTTTGCCTAATCCCAAGTGTCCTGCGAAAGAACAAGCTTCACCGGAAATCCCTTCCATGTTGCAACCGTCACCTAAAATTACGTAGGTGTAATGGTCAACAATCTTGGTATCGGGTTTGTTAAATTTAGCGGCAAGATGCGCTTCGGCGATCGCTAAACCAACTCCATTGGCAATTCCTTGACCCAAGGGGCCAGTTGTGACTTCCACGCCTGGGGTCATGAAGTTTTCGGGGTGTCCAGGGGTTTTGGATTCCCATTGACGGAATTGTTTGATATCTTCAATGGTGACGCTATCGTAGCCTGTCAGGTACAGTAGGGCGTACTGTAACATTGAGCCATGACCGGCAGATAAGACAAAGCGATCGCGGTTAAACCATTTCGGATTCTTGGGATTAAACTTCATAAAGCGATCCCAGAGGACAAAAGCCATCGGAGCTGCGCCCATTGGTAGTCCTGGGTGTCCCGATTTTGCTTTTTCTACGGCATCAACAGCCAAGAAGCGGATCGAGTTAATAGCCAGTTCTTCGACGGACAATTCTTTGGCGGATTGGGTTGCAACAGTCATAATCTCTTGTTTTTAACGACGGGTTAGCACTCTTCGTAGCTTCTCTGACTGGGGTTATTTTAAATTTCCCACAGTATCCTCATCATCCCACTCCCGCTTGTCGATAAACAAGCGGGATCTCCTGAGTTTCTGGTGATAAATCAAGCAGATAATTGGGTCATGCTGAACGCTTACTTTATATCGGAATGATATCTATGATACTTTGGGCATGAGGCATGGGGCATTGGCAGGGGGCATTGGAGATTGAGCAAACGAGCAGAGTTGGATAAAACTACTGAATTCTGACTCCTGAATTCTGACTCCTGAATTCTGACTCCTGAATTCTGACTCCTGAATTCTGACT